>NZ_JBTNDR010000017.1:0-75773 GCF_054510895.1 Arthrobacter sp. HLT1-20
ATGTGAGGGTCCTCGGCAAAAGGGTCACTGGCCATCAGCCTGGCCAACTCGGCATCCCCGCACCCACCGTCCCCGCACCCACCGTCACTGGCCCCCGGCCCGAGGCCGGGGTCCTGATCCAGAAAAGACGGTCCGGAAGGGATGGAAGCCCTCTTGCTACCGGGCTGCTTGGTGATGCCCATACATCAATTTTAGGCGCCCCCAGCCCACAAAGGAAGAGTTTCTCGAATATATGTTCGGTATATTAATCAGTGCGATGGATGCTGTGAATGTTGGCCCGAGCTGACGTGGAACGGTAGTGGTGTTGTCGGCCAGCAACTCAGTGGAATCGTCAGCCGACTGAGGCCACGCAAGGCGGAGCTGCCGCTGTGTTACGCAGAGCGTCCTGCGGTTGGCCTAAACTGGGAACGAACTTTTCTTAGACGATTTGGGGACGCTTAGATCATGCCGTTTTCGCTCAAACACAGTCCGTTGCTGTTGGCTGTGTTGGCCTTGTCATTGACCTCGTGCATTGTTCTACCTGCTGTGGTTGCCCCCGATCTGCCGCCCCCGCTGCCGCCGGAAGCCGTCCTGGGGGAACCCGTGCCAGCCTTGGATCCGGCCGGCATTCCAGGAGCTTCGCCCACATTGCTGCGCACAGGAACCGCCACGCCTGTGCTGGCCCGCTGGGTTTATCTCAATGGCGCGGAGCCCTACAACAACCGACTTGATACCGGCTTGTTGGGAATTCTTGACCAATACTCCGGGGGGCGGTATAGCCCGTCCGTGCCTGAACCGGCGGTGCCCGCGATGATGAAGGGCCTCAAACTCGACCACGAGATCATTGCGACCGGCGACGCGATGATCGGGACCCGTTTGACCCGGTGGAAGGTGGCTGGGGGTACCGAATCCCTAATTTCCGTCAACACCGAGTACACCAACCTGTCCACCGGAGAAGTTCTGCCGGGAATGGCACTAATTTCACCCGACAGCACTGAAAAGATCCGCCACCTTCTGGGCGAGGCAGTCCATGCGGAGGTCAAACCGTCGGAAGCCAGCGGCAGCCCATCACCTACCCGTGCCACACTCAGCTCCAGCGCGCCGGCCTCCAGCGCGCTGGCCTCCAGCGCGCCGGCTGCCGCGCTTCCTGTGGCCAAGGCAATTCTGAGTGGTGCCGCGTTGAGCCCGGTCGGAGAATTGGTGGTGCCCCTGAGTGTCGATCCCACCACCGGAACCCCGCTGGACGCCCCCGTGACTGTCCATATCACTGCCAAGGCCAGTACTCGGCTGCTATCCGATCTTGGCCGGCGGATGCAGCAACTCGCCACCGCGCCCCGCCCGCTGACTCCTTTGAAACCTGCTCCGGCAGGCGCGGAACACGTCAATTGCGATCTTGTGCCTTGTGCCGCATTGACCTACGATGACGGGCCCAACGAGCAAACGAAACGACTATTGGGCATCCTGGCCACTCGCAAGGTCCATGCCACGTTCTTTCAACAAGGGATTTACGTGGCCACCCACCCGGAAATTTCCGCTGCCGTGGCGGCTGGCGGCCATGTGCTGGCCAATCACACCATGCACCATCCGGATCTGACCAAGCTTTCCGCGGCTGGGGTAGGGGCGGAAATTCAAGGCACATCGGCCATTATCAATCAGGCGGCGGGCGTTGTCCCGTCATTTCTGCGGCCCCCATATGGCGCCAGCAATGCACGGGTCAACGGTGATGCGGGGATGCCCATCATCAACTGGTCTGTCGATTCTCTGGACTGGCAGTCCCGCAACAAGGACATCTTCCTACCTAGAATTCTCCAGCTCGTGAAGCCCGGGGCGGTCATTCTTCAGCACGACATCCACGCGAGCACCGTCGACGGGCAGGATCAGCTGATCGGTTCCCTGCGGGGACTGGGTTATCACTTGGTGACGGTGCCGCAGCTCTTCCATGGAATTGACCTGCAAAACGGCGGCGCCTATTTCTGCCGGGGCACTGTGTCTCCCTGCACGCCCGGCCGGTAGTCAGGTTCACAAGGGTCTCGAGAATGAGCCACATTGCTTGAGTAAAAGCAGTTCAGTTTGACCCGTGGTGGCATCCCGTTGCACCTGTCCACTGCCTGCAAATCCAGCCCGTTCATAGATGTTTATGGCACGTTCGTTGGTGCTGATGACCCACAGTTCCACGCTGGTGCAGCCAATGCCTTGGGCATACTCCTCGGCACAAGACAGGAGGAGGCGTCCCACTCCGGTGCCCCAAGAATCGTCAGCCACGGCAAGGTAGAAGATCTCCAGGGTCTCCTCGCGTGGTGCAAGCAGTGTGAACCCCGCAGCGGCGCCGTCCCGCCTGGCCATCAGTAACCTAGCTCCGTCAATGCCAAGGCGCCGCAGGATGCCGGGCATGGTTGCCTCAGTGCTGACTGGAATAAGATCATGGTCGCGCCGGGCCTTGGCGCGAGCCCAAATCTCCGCCGCCTCGCTCACGGCTTCCGGTTCTAGGCCCACGGTCAGCTGCCCTGCACTGTCCACGGGATTCACCCCAGTATCCGGCCAAGAAGGTGCGCCAAGGTGGCCTGTTCCTGAGGGTTGAGTGCTGCGAGGATTGCTCGTTCAGTGTCGAGGTGCTCCGGCAATGCCCGCTCGATCAGGTCTTTGCCCTCGGGGGTGAGGGCAACCAGCGTGCCGCGCCCGTCGTTCGGATTTGCCCGGCGCTGGACAAGACCGCGTCCCTCCAGTTTGTTCAACCGCTGTGCCACGGCGCTCGTGGAAATCATGGCTTCACGGGCAAGTTCTGCCGGAGTGATTCGGTAGGGGGGCCCGCTACGCAACAGCGTGGCGAGCACGTCGAACTGCGGGGCGTCCAAGCCATGCTGTGCAAAGGTGTTGGCCAAGTGGGACTCAACGCTGAGCGCCGCCCTGCTCAGGCGGCCAATGACGGCCATGGGGGAGACGTCGAGGCCCGGCTTCTCCGCGTGCCACTGTTCAAGAATGCGATCCACGTGGTCTGTCATGGTCCAAGACTAGACGATTGCTAAGCGCTTAGCTATAATAGCTAAGTGCTTAGCAATCGAAGTCTCCTCGTCGCCACCACGGCTCTGGCGCCCACACTCTGGGGCACCACGTATCTGACCACAACAATGTTCCTTCCGGCGGACCGTCCACTCCTTGCCGCGACACTCCGCGCGCTTCCGGCGGGAATTCTGCTTCTGGTGATCTGCCGCCAGCTGCCGCGCGGCGAGTGGTGGTGGAAATCCTGGCTCCTTGGGGTTCTCAACATTGGGGCGTTCTTTGCGCTGCTGTTCATTGCGGCCTACCGGCTTCCGGGCGGCGTGGCGGCGATCGTTGGTGGTATCCAACCCCTGATCGTGGCACTCCTAGCCAGTAGGGTTCTCCGTGAACGGCTTACCCCGCGCGTTGTTGTCGCCGGCGTGACAGGCGTTCTAGGAGTGGCTCTCATTACGCTTCAGGCCCAGGCCCGCCTGGATGCAGTCGGCATCCTGGCCGCCGCGGGAGGGACCCTGTCCATGGCCTGGGGGATAGTGCTTTCCAAAAAGTGGGGCCAAGGCGCACCTCCGCTGACCACGACCGCCTGGCAGCTCATTGCCGGAGGGCTAACGCTCTTGATCGCGACGCTGGCGTTCGAGGGGATCCCCGTAAATCCGCTGACCGGACCCAACCTCCTGGGCTACGCGTATCTTTCGGTGGCGGGCACGGCGTTTGCCTATGTCATGTGGTTTCGCGGTGTCGCCCGGCTCCCGGCAAGCACCGCTGCCTTCCTGGGGCTCCTCAGCCCTATCGTGGCAATCGTGCTCGGGTGGGTAGTGGCTGGTGAAGTTTTCACCGCCCTGCAAACGTTGGGCATCCTGGTTGTCCTTGGTTCCATCGCCGCCGCCATTGTCACCAAACGCACCGCAGTCTCTTGGCCTAACTCTCCTGCATGTTTGCCGGGCCGAATGAATCACCGGACTTGTCGCTCTCGATCGCATCGGCAAGAACCTCCGGGGACAACACCAAGGAGGCGAACAGCACTTCAATGCCAAGCAGATGTCCGCCGTCATCAAAATCAAGGATGATTTCTCCGTTGCCTCCCGGTGTGTTGATCGAATGAAGCTGCTGTGTGGCTTGGCCCGCAGCGGTGGGCCCGCCCAGCCTGATATAGGCAGCATCCGCCTGTGAGTCGTAGGTAATTTGCATTGCCATTCCTTGGTTGCCGTGACGGTATTGACCTTTTTCTACGCTCTTGAAACCATTCTGCCCAGCTGCGTGGTGCTGCCGCCCTCAACATGGCAGACCATTGACTTGGAGCCGCTGACATATTTCCGGCCGAACTATTCGGCGTAAGGCCGTTGGCGCTGCCGTTTGGTGGCGGAGCGTTGCTGCTTGGCAGCCATGTGCCGCAGCTTTGAACCGCGGCTGGACTTTGTGGGGCGCCGCGGAGCCGCCGCCGGGGCAAGTCCGGCTGCAATGATTTGGGCCAGCTTAGCTAGGGCGATCTCGCGATTGCGTAGTTGGGAGCGCTGCTCGGAGGCGGCCACCGTGACGGTTCCACCGGCTAAGCGACGATCCAGCCGCGCCAACAGCAATTCGCGCTGTTCGTCAGTGAGTGTGGTTGACTCGGCCACGTTCCAGGACAGCTCCGCCCGACTGTCCGAGGTGTTGACATGCTGGCCGCCGGGCCCGGACGACCGTGAGAAGCGCCAGTCCAATTCCGAGGCCGGTATGGTCAGCGTTGGCGTCACCTCTAGGTCCATGAAGCAAGTCTTGCACGGGGTGGCCGCACGCCGGGGGAGGCGTCAGCTTAGCGCAGATCGAGCCGCATCAGGACGGGCGGGAATGCCATAGCTCGGACACAATCAGCCCGTGCTGACAATGCGTCCCGTCGTCAAGGTGCGGCCTCGATATGTGGTGGTTAGAGTCGCTATGTCAAGAAGGGTGGGCCGCCACTGCCCAGCCAGTGATGGTGCGTTTTGAGTCCTCGGCCACTAGGTTCTGCTCGGGGGATCCGGGAGGTGAAGAAATCGGGCCATGAGACTCACCTGCTCGCCGGAGCCTTGGCGTGCTGTCATAGCCCCGTGATGATCGTTGCTGCCTTTTCGAGGGCGCCCGGGACCAGCGAGTAGTAAGCCCAAGTGGCACGCTTCTCCCGCGCCAGGAGTCCGGCGTCGACCAGGATCTTCAAGTGGTGGGAGACGGTGGGCTGGCCCAGATCCAAGGGTTCGGTGAGGTCGCACACGCAGGCCTCGCCGCCGTCGCCCGCCTTGACGATCGAGAGCAGTCGCAGCCGGTTCGGATCAGAAAGGGCCTTAAGGATTCGGGCAGCGTTCTGGGCGTCGGCAGCGTTGAGCACGGGGCGTGAGCTGGGTTCGCAGCAGAGTTGATCGGGGTTTGTCTCGATCGATAATGCAGTGTTCATGTACCCATTATGCCCATAGATTGACAATTGTCGATATATCGGTCGATACTTTTAATATCGACAATCGTCAATCTTAGATCCGCTGCCCGGGAGCCGTATGAGTACCAAGACAGTCACACCCCTTGCACCTGGAGAGGCTGCCGTTGTTGGCAAGCTCTCCACCCTGGACCGGTTCCTGCCGGTGTGGATTATTGCCGCCATGGCCGCCGGCCTCTTGCTGGGCAAGTTCATTCCCGGCTTGAACAGCGCACTAGACGCAGTGAAGGTCGGGTCAGTCTCCCTTCCGATCGCCCTTGGCCTGCTGGTCATGATGTACCCGGTGTTGGCGAAGGTTCGCTATAACGAGACCGGCAGGGTCCTGGAGGATCGCAGGTTGATGATCACCTCGTTGATCATCAACTGGGTGGCGGCGCCGGCGTTCATGTTTGCCCTGGCGTGGATCTTCGTCCCAGACCTGCCCGAGTACCGGACCGGACTGATCATTGTGGGCCTGGCCCGGTGCATTGCCATGGTCATGATCTGGAACGACCTAGCCTGCGGGGACCGCGAGGCCGCTACGGTGCTGGTGCTGATCAATTCCGTGTTCCAGGTCTTCGCTTTTGGTGCCCTGGGTTGGTTCTACCTGCAGGTGTTGCCGGGTTGGTTGGGGCTTCCGACGACGGCTGCCGACTTCTCCTTCTGGGCCATCACCGCCTCGGTGCTGATCTTCCTCGGGATCCCCTTGCTGGCGGGTTTCCTGACCCGCACCATCGGCGAGAGAGCAAAAGGCCGCGACTGGTACGAGGGCAAGTTCCTGCCCAAGCTGGGACCGTGGGCACTCTACGGCCTGCTGTTCACCATTGTGCTGTTGTTTGCACTCCAGGGCGACTCGATCACCTCCAACCCACTAGATGTGGCACGAATCGCCTTGCCGCTGTTGGTTTACTTCATTGTTGTCTTCGGCGCCAGTATGGTGATCGGCCGGGCCCTGAAGCTGGGCTATGCAAAAACCACCACCCTGGCGTTTACGGCCTCGGGCAACAACTTTGAACTCGCCATCGCCGTGGCGATCGGAACCTTCGGTGTCACCAGCGGCCAAGCCCTGGCCGGCGTCGTTGGCCCACTCATTGAAGTGCCAGTACTAGTCGCCCTGGTCTATGTTGCCCTGTGGGCACGCAAACGATTCTTCACCAACTAACATCCACCAATATCTTCAGGAGTATCAACGCATGAGCACCACTGAAACCACCAAGAAGCCCTCCGTTCTCTTTGTCTGCGTGCACAACGCCGGTCGTTCCCAGATGGCCGCCGCCTACCTCACTACCCTCTCCAACGGGGCTATTGAGGTCCGCTCCGCCGGGTCCCAACCAGCAGCCTCGGTCAACCCCGCCGCCGTGGAGGCCATGGCCGAAGAGGGCATCGACATGTCCGCAGAAATCCCCAAAATCCTCACCACCGATGCGGTGAAGGAATCCGACGTCGTCATCACCATGGGTTGCGGCGACACCTGCCCCATCTTCCCCGGCAAGCGCTATGAGGACTGGGATCTTGAAGACCCCGCAGGCCAGGGCGTGGACTCCGTCCGCCCGATTCGTGACGACATCAAGGCCCGCATTCAGGCGCTCATCGCCAGCCTCCTCCCCGCCAGCTAGAACAGGATCCTGTCATGACTGAACAGCTCATCATTATTGGCTCCGGCCCTGCCGGGTACACAGCCGCCATCTACGCAGCCCGCGCCGGATTGTCCCCGCTGGTCATCGCCGGTGCCGTCACCGCTGGCGGTGCACTGATGAACACCACCGAGGTGGAGAACTTCCCCGGCTTCCCTGCCGGCATTCAGGGGCCGGAGCTCATGGACGGCCTGCAGGAGCAGGCCGAAAGGTTTGGCGCCCGCATCATCTTCGATGACGTCACCTCCACCACTCTCACCGGTCACCTCAAAAGCGTTACGATCGCGGCGGGGGAAAGCTTTGAAGCGCCGGCGATCATTCTGGCTACCGGCTCTGCCTACAAGGAACTAGGACTGGCCGAGGAGAAGAAGTTCTCCGGCCATGGCGTCTCCTGGTGTGCCACCTGCGACGGGTTCTTCTTTCGCGAACAGGACATCGTCGTCGTCGGCGGTGGCGACTCCGCCATGGAAGAAGCCACCTTCCTGACCCGCTTCGCGAAGTCAGTGACAGTAGTCGTACGCCGCGGGGAACTGCGCGCCTCGAAGATCATGGCTCAGCGCGCCCAAGACAACCCGAAGATCGCCTTCGCCTACAACAGCGCTATCACCGCCATTAACGGCGATGCCAAGGTCAGTGGTGTGACCGTGCAAGACACCGTCACCGGGGAAACCCGCGAGCTGGCTGTCACCGGTATTTTCGTGGCCATTGGTCATGTGCCGCGGACGGAGCTGGTGGTCGGTCAGGTTGATTTGGATGATGAAGGCTACATCCGTGTTGATGCGCCGACCACGGTCACCAACCTCACCGGGGTCTTTGCCTGCGGGGACGCTGTGGACCACCGCTACCGCCAAGCAATCACCGCCGCCGGAACCGGCTGCGCCGCCGCCTTGGACGCTGAACGCTACCTTGCCGCTCTGGAAGATGCCGACAGCATTGCCACCGCCTTGGTGGAAGCGCCAACGCACGCGTAGGCGTCAACTAGAGCTTCAGGAAGTCCCGAATGAACACCTCAAGGAGAACCGCGGACATGACGCATGAACAACACAGCCTGCCAGTCGCCATCATCGGAGCTGGTCCGGTAGGTCTGGCAACGGCCGCGAACCTGATCGAACGTGGACTCAAGCCCTTGATCTTTGAAAAGGGCACTGATGTGGGTGCGGCCATTCGCAAGTGGGGACACATCCGTCTCTTTTCCTCGTGGGAACACAACATCGACCCGGCCTCCCGGCGCCTGCTCGAACCCACAGGATGGGCCGAGCCCCGCCTGACCTCCCTGCCGTACGGTGCTGAGCTCGTGGACCAATACCTCGACCCGTTGGCCGCCATTCCAGCCATCCGTTCTGCTCTGCACACCTCCTCCACAGTGACGGCTGTGAGCCGGGTGGGCATGGACAAGACCCATTCCCGGAACCGGGACGAGCAGCCCTTCCTAGTGCGCGTGGAATCCGCGGACGGGACAGTGACCGACCACCACGTGCGCGCCGTGGTGGACACCTCCGGCACCTGGGCTCAACCCAACCCCCTGGGCCAAGCAGGTCTGGCTGCGCCCGGCGAGGCGGAAGCCATCGCGGCCGGGCTCATCACAGCGCCGTTGCCGGATGTCACCGGCGCTGACCGGTCCCTCTTCGTTGGCAGGCATGTGCTGGTCATCGGTGCCGGCCACTCAGCGGCCAACACGCTCATCTCGTTGGGGCAGCTGGCCAAGAACGAGCCGGGCACACGCATCAGCTGGGCTGTTCGCGGTTCGGATGCTTCTCGTCTCTACGGAGGCGGGGACCTGGATGGTCTCCCGGCCCGCGGCCAGCTCGGCACACGGCTACGTAAACTGGTTGACGACGGTCATATCGCGCTCCACACGTCCTTCACCACCACCTCATTCACTGTTGGCGCCGGCTTGGCCGTCACGGGGGCCACCCCCGACGGGGACGTGACCCTGGATGTTGATTTGCTCATCCCCGCCACAGGTTTCCGCCCCGAGCTGGAGATCCTGCGTGAGATCCGGCTGGAACTGGATCCCATCATGGAAGCTCCCCTGGAGCTGGGACCGTTGATCGATCCCGAATTCCACTCCTGTGGCACCGTCCCAGCCCACGGCGACAAGGTCCTAGCCCACCCGGACAAGGACTTCTACATCGCTGGAATGAAATCTTATGGACGGGCACCCACCTTCCTGTTAGCCACCGGCTATGAGCAAGTCCGCTCCATCGTTGCCGCCTTGGCTGGAAATGAAAAGGCAGCCAACCAGGTCCACCTTGAGCTACCCGAAACCGGGGTCTGCTCCACCGACCTTGGCGGCAGCTGCGATCTGCCCGCAGCCAACGGCACAGAACAGGAAGAGGAAGCAGATTCCTGCTGCGTCACACCTGAACCCGTCCTCATGGGCATCCCCACCGGATTGGCCCACGGCCGATCCGCCACCGCCGGCTAAGAGAAAGAAACTGCCATGAGCGAGCACCGCGAAAACTTACTCACCGGCCTCAGAGACGGCGGAGCGCTAGGTCTCCGAGCAGTTTCCCAAGCCCTTGACCGATGACGTGGTGCGGGCTGCCCATGTGGTGATCACCGTGAGGCGCGGCGATTCTTGCCCGATATACCCTGGCAAGAGGTATCTTGATTGGAAGATCGAAGATCCGGCCCAGAAGGAGTTAGCCGGGGCGAGGGAAATTCGCGACGAGATGAAGATGCTCGTCTTGAATTTGTAGATAAAACCAAAAATTGTCACAACGGAGAGCTAACAAGGTGTCGTCATGAGCGAGCAAGCAGGCAAGACAAGTTTCAGTGGTTCCCCCGTTGTCGTAGGAGTAATGCCCGATCAGGACCCAGGGGTGTGGACGAGTGCCTTGGACTTGGCGCTGAGCCTGAATGCGCCCCTGATCGCCGCGTTCGTTGACCCGGCCAGCTACCTGATCGAGTGGACCCCCGGCAGCGATGTTCTGCCAATTTCCCTGAACCCCGTGGTTGAGCCGGAAGATGAAACGTCCCTCGCGGCGGAAGAGCTCAAGGAAACTCTGACGGCCGGCGCCGTCAACCATGCCACGCAATGGTCCCTGCGGATTGTTGGCGGCGACCCGGCCCTGGCCATCGGCCGCCTGGCTGCCGCGGTGGGGGCCTCCACCATAGTTGTGGGAGCCAGACGCCCCGGATTCATTGCCAAGGTTGATGAGCTGGTCTCCGGCTCGATGCTGCACCGGCTCCTCATCACCCAAACTGTTCCTGTGCTGGGTATTCCTTCCCACGCCGTCCAACGGCATTTCCATTCTCACGGCTGAAAGTACAACTATCCATGACCAGCAAACCCGGCGTCCTGTTCGTCTGCGTGAAAAATGGCGGAAAATCCCAGATGGCTGGCGGCCTCATGCGCCATCTGGCGGGCGAAGCAGTAACGATCTATACCGCCGGCACCAGGCCAGGAGCGTCCTTGAATTCCCAATCCGTGGAGTCCCTGGCCGAACTTGGCATCGACATCAGCGCAGAACGCACCAAGGCGATCAGTGCGGACATGCTCGCCAACGTTGACCTGATCATCACCCTGGGCAGCGAGGCTGTCGTGGAAGCTGTTCCCGGGCTCGAAATCCGCAACTGGGACACCGACGAGCCCTCTCTACGAGGAATCGAAGGTATGGAGCGGATGCGTCTGGTTCGTGACGACATCAACTCCCGGGTTGAGGATCTGGTTGCCGAACTCCGCTTGTCCAGCCCCAAAGACAACGACTGAATTTTTCTGACGCTTTGCTGAAACCTACCGGTCCAGGCAGGGAAGCTCACAGGTAACGGTCATCGTGACCGGATATACTCAGTCTCACTATGGATGACCCCCCCTCACGCATGCCCAGGCCCCTCTTCGAACAAACCGGTACGCCGGAAATAGTGAGAGAGGGGCGCCCGAATGTATGAATGGATCATGATCGGAATCGGTCTTGTCCTCACGGTCGGCACCGGATTGTTCGTTGCCTCCGAATTTGCGTTGGTCAATTTGGACCGGCATGATCTTGAAGCGAGAGCGGCGCGTGGCGAAAAGCGCCTCGGTCCGACGATTAAAGCGCTCAAGATCACCTCAACACACCTTTCCAGCGCCCAGCTCGGCATCACGCTGACAACGCTGCTTACCGGTTACACCTTTGAACCGGCCATTAGCTCCCTGCTGCGAGGACCGTTGTTGTCCGCCGGGTTCAGCGAGTCCGTGATTCCGGCCATCGGCGCTGTGATCGGTATCTTCATCGCCACCGTGTTCTCCATGATCATTGGGGAGTTGGTGCCCAAGAACTTTGCCCTGGCGCTGCCGCTTGCCACAGCAAAGATCGTCATTCCCTTCCAAACTCTGTTCACCACGGTGTTTAAACCAGTCATTCTGTTGTTCAACAACACAGCCAACAGGATCATCAGGTCCTTCGGGATCGAGCCCAAGGAGGAGCTGTCCGGCGCCCGTAGCGCCGAGGAGCTCAGTTCGCTGGTTCGGCGGTCAGCATTAGAAGGCATGCTGGACTTGGACCATGCCGTGTTGCTTCACCGCACACTTCGCTTCTCCGAGCACAGTGCGGCAGACGTCATGACCCCGCGAGTGCGCATGAGCACTGTCAATGCCAGTGACTCTGCGGAAGATATCGTCAAGCTGGGCACTGCGACAGGCTTCTCACGTTTTCCGGTCATTGGCCGGGACCGTGACGAGGTGTTGGGTGTCCTGCACGTGAAGCAGGCGTTTGCCGTTCCCCTGGACGACCGCAACCATGTGCTGGCGTCCTCACTCATGGTTGAACCACTCATGATCCCAGAATCCATGGGGGTGGACTCCCTGCTGGGGCTACTTCGCAAACAAGGACTGCAGGTGGCAATTGTTTCCGATGAGCACGGTGGAACCGCCGGAATCGTCACCTTGGAAGACCTGGTGGAAGAAATTGTTGGCGAACTCGAGGATGAGCACGATCGGGCGCGCGTTGGATTCGTCACGACCGGCCGATCAACTACCTTCGATGCAGCCCTTCGCCCTGATGAACTTTTCGACCGGACAGGCATCAAAGTGCCAGACGGCGAGGAGTACGACACTGTGGCTGGCTTTGTTGCGGACAGGCTGGACAGGATCCCGGAAATGGGGGACGAAGTCTCCCTTGACGAGGGAACGCTCAGAGTGGAACGCGTGGTGGGCACGCACGTTGAACGTTTGAGGTTCACACCCAGTGAAACCGCTGAAACACCCCAAAGTCCCCATGATCACATTATTGACCAGCTGACGCAGGAGCTAACCCATGAGTGAGTACCTACCCGGAATCATCTGGCTCGTCGTCTTGCTGGTAGTCAACGGGTTCTTCGTGGGAGCCGAATTTGCCGTCATTTCGGCTCGGCGCTCACAGATCGAACCCAGGGCGGAGGCCGGCAGCAAAGCAGCCAAGACAACGTTGTGGGCCATGGAACACGCAACCTTGATGTTGGCCACGAGCCAACTCGGTATCACTGTGTGTTCACTCGTCATCTTGAATGTTTCGGAACCGGCAATCCACCACTTGCTGGAAATTCCCCTGGGCCTGACGTCCCTGTCGGCGGAAGCCATTGGCATTATCGCTTTCATTACGGCGCTTCTGCTGGTGACCTTCCTGCACGTGGTGATCGGTGAAATGGTGCCCAAGAACATCTCCTTCTCCGTTCCTACACGTGCCGCGCTGATTCTCGCCCCACCGTTGGTGTTCGTTGCCCGAATTGTCAATCCAGTCATTTGGGTTTTGAATGGCATAGCCAACGGCATCTTGCGCCTCTTCAAGGTCCAGCCCAAGGACGAGGCCACCAGCGCCTACACACTCGATGAAGTGGCCAACATTGTGGAACAGTCAACCCGGGACGGCGTTTTGAGCGATGCCAGCGGAACCTTGACCAAGGCCTTTGAATTCACCTCCAAGTCGGTTGCCGATGTTGAGGTCCCGTTGGCTGAGATGGTGCTCCTTGCCCAAGATTCCTCTCCCGCAGATATTCAGCGGGCCGTCGCGGAGCACGGTTATTCTCGATACATCTTGACCAACCAGGACAGCGAACCCACCGGCTACCTGCACCTGAAAGATGTCATGGACTTGACCGAGGCTGAGGCGTTCAACGCACCCGTTCCGATGAAACGCATCCGGAAACTGGCTTCCACGTTCAGTGGCGCCGAATTGGAGGATGCGCTGGCGTCCATGCGGCGCACGGGCGCCCACGTTGCCCGCGTGTTCGACGAACAAGGCAACACCACGGGGGTCCTCTTCCTGGAAGACATCATCGAAGAGCTGGTCGGTGAGGTGCAAGACAGCACCAACTCCCTCGCATAGGCCTCGAGCCGGATCAGCGTCCGGTGTTGATGATTCATGGACCCGCCAGCACTGGTTAGTGTTGGCGGGTCTTGGTCTGTGTGTGGCGGCTGTAGGACGTGAGCCTGCTCCCTCACTCAGCGGTGCGTCCTGTGAAACCGTTCGACGCCGGGACCTCACCCCAAGATGGCCACTCCAGCCCCGGACGTAAGCTGAGGCATGGCCGCGGTGATCGCGGCGTGGGCGTGCCCACGCGTTGATTCTGTTCAGGCAGGCCACCAGTCGGCAGGACATGTCTTCCCTGGATCCGCTGTCCTTCAACGAGACGTACTACTTTCATGAGGCGCGGTGGAGGGCATCCCTGCCGGCCACAGTGCTTTACGCCCAGGGTTTGGCCACCGCAGCCCAACTGAAAAGCCACGCGGATCTGCGCGTCGCATACTGCATGCCGCATGCTGCACGCTGCTCCGGACGACTTGGCCTAGGGACTCCGCGACAAATTCGGACACCATGACCTAGTCCACGTTGATCCCGGCAGTGGCTATGTCATCCAGGCCCATGACGGAGGTGATGGTCACGGGCGTTGACGGACGTGAGATGGCTAGTGCGTGCACAATTTTGGCTGCCAACACTCCCGTGGCGCTGGACTGATTGCTGCCCCAGGCTCGGCGCAGCTGGCCTGTCCTCCGATTGACGGCCACGATCGACCAGTCCTCGCTGCCCATGGGCGGAACTAAGGCGATGATCCGGCGCGCCACAGGAAAATGGGCCACAAGACCCAGTGCCCGGGTGGCGGCGGGGGAGTCCAGGGCAAAGTAGTTGCGCACCTTGATGCCCTGGTCCGGGCCAAGGAGCAGGTGGTCCGGAAAGTCGGCGCGCAGGTAGCCGCGAGTGTGACCGCCGTCGTTGAAAATCCGCCGCTCGTGCAGGTTCATGACGGTATGGTTTTCCGCGGGGCTCACAAGAGGCGCACCGATGAGCCGCTGGGTCCATTCCACAGCCGCCGGGCCGTGCTTTTCACCGGCACCGAGCATGAGCGCCACGTCCACGTCGTCGCCCGGTGCATTTCCCAGTGACGCGGCCATCAGGGTGCTGAGGCCAGGGGCCAAGCCTGCCCCAAGAATCATGGACGCATGGGGCGACTCCTGGCGCAGCTGGTTTAGGTAGCCGGCGCTGGCGCTGATGTCCACGAGTGTGGCATCCCCCAGGGCCGTTCCTAGTGCCGGGTTTTCCACGCCGGAAGCATTCACCACGACGTCGTGCTGCTGGCTTGCGCGCTGCAGCTCGCCGAGGTCCTCGGCAGCGGCATCGACGCGCACCCAGCCATCGGCCGCGGTGCGGCCGGCCCTGGTCACTTGGTGGCCGGCGGCCATGAGCGCTGTGTGGAGATGCCCGCCCACCGCGCCCCGTGCGCCCAGTAGCAAAACCCGCAGCGTCGCATTCCCTGAGCTGTGCCCGCTGATGTGGCTGTGCTGGTCGTTGTCCATGAAACTCCAAACGTTTAGTTGGTAATCCCTTCACGATAGACGCGGCTCCAGTGATTTGCAACTAAACAGTTGGGAGCTGGGTTAGGGTGGAGGCATGGCTTGGGATACAGCGCGAACTCGGACACTGCTGCTCGATGCTGCCACGGAGCAGTTCGCCCAGAAGGGCCTCGCTGGTACGCGGGTTGATGCGGTGGCACGTGATGCGGGCGTCAACAAGGAGCGGATTTATCAGTATTTTAGCAACAAGGAGGGCTTGTTTGATGCCGTCCTCTTGCGCGCCTTGGAGTGTTTCCTCATGGCTGTCCCGCTGGAGGGCGATGGCGTTGCCGCTGTTGGTGAGTTTGCGGGATGCCTCTTCGATGAATACAGCGCCAATCCGCAATTGCCGCGCCTGTTGGCGTGGGAGGGCCTGGAGCGCGGGGAACGTGTAGGCGGTCCAGATCCCAGGGCGGCGGCCTGCGCGGAGAATGCTGCGCTCATTCGGGCGGCGTGCCCGCAGCTGGATATTCAGGCCTCGGAGCAGCTTTTACTGTCCATAGTTACGCTGGCCACGGGCTGGTGGGCCCTGCCGCAACTGGGTGAAATCATGGCGGGCGGGGAAGGCGGTGCCCGGCGTGCCGCCGTCGTTGCCCAAGCCTCAGCCATGGCGGCCGGTCCGGAGCTGTAGGCCGCGGCCCGCCGCCATGGGGGCTGGTGCGGGATTTAGTCCTCGGACACCGAGATGGTGACGTCGATGTTGCCCCGGGTGGCGTTTGAGTAGGGGCAGACTTGATGCGCGGCGTCGGCTAGGGCCTGTGCGGCTGTTGTTTCAACGCCCGGAAGCACCACTTCCAGCAGCACCGCGAGTTCAAAGCCGCCCTTGCCGTTGGAGCCAATCTGGACCTGGCCACCCACCGAGGAGTCAGTGATGTCTACTTTTTGCGTGCGGGCCACCAGCTGCAAGGCGGAGTGGAAGCAGGCGGCATATCCTGCGGCAAAGAGCTGCTCGGGATTGGAGCCAGCGCCCATTCCGCCCATTTCCTTCGGGACGGACAGGCCCAGGTCAATGCGGCCGTCCGAGGATCGGACGTGCCCGTTGCGGCCTTCGCCGGTGGCGAGAGCTTCTGCGGTGTAAAGGGAATTCATGAGGTGCCTTTCGGAGCAGGGGAGGGTGCAGTGCCCGGGCCGCTGTTAGGCATGATTGCCTCGCCTTGCCCGGATGCCGTCAAATGGCGCATGCCTTCGGTGATGCGGCTCAGTTCCTTAATAAGATGATTGGCCTGGTCCTGGCTGCCAAAGCCATAGGCGCCGCGCAGCCCGTGCAGCGTGCCGCGCAGTTCTTCCAGCACTTCCGCACCGGCGGCAGTGATCTCCACCGTCACCACGCGTTCATCCGCGGACTTTCGCAGCCGCGAAACCAGCCCCCGCGCGTCGAGCCGGCGCAGCAAGGGGGAGAGTGTGCCGGAATCGAGATTCATCCTGGCGCCGAGCTCGCTGACGGTGATACCGACGGGGGAGGCATTTGTCTCCAGCAGCACAATGTACTGCGTGTACGTCAGCTCCCATGGCGCCAGAACCACCCGGTGCGCCTTGGCTACAGCGTTTGACGCTGCATAGATCGCAAAGCAGACCATCGAATCAAGACTGTACTCACTGTTGGGCATGACTCTACTGTACACAACTTAATTGCGCGCAATGTAGTTGCGTCAGGGCCGCGCCCCTGGACCGGCCCCTTGGCGGTCGGCCTAGGGCTTGCGCGCCGCCCATACAGTGCGGCTGCCCCGCACCTCCAGGTCGCTCCTATGGTTCAGGGATTCGGGACCAGCGCTGGCCAGTAGGCTGTCCAAGATGGCCAGATCTGCAGGCGTTGCCACGCCGTCCATCGCTGTCCGGATCCGCTCCAGGAACATGCGGGCGTAGCGGGCGGCGAGATCCGGCGTCGAGTTGCCAACGGCCGTGAACGTTTGCTGATCGACGACGTCGAAGCCCACGGCTTCCAGCCCGGCCCGCCAGTCGGGGTGGTGGTTCCAGCGCATGTGGGCCAGGGCTGTGTGCAGCCTGGCTTCCAGAGCGGCAAGTTCAGTCCCGTCGGCAAGTGCCGCTGCGGAAAGGAAGCGGGGCAGGCCGTCCATCTCGATGACCATCAACAGTCCGCCTCCGTTGAGGCCCGCGAACATTTCACGCATGGTCTGCTCGGGGTTGGCAACCTCGTGAAGCGAGGACGAGGCCCAGATGAGATCGGCCGCCGCAACCGCGGGCCAGGGCCCATCGAGGTCGGCAAGAACTGTTGTCACCCGCCCGGCCAGGCCCTCCTGACCGGCGGCCTCAAGCGTCTGGCGCAGCATGTCCGCCGACTTGTCCAGGGCAATGATGTGGGCGTTCTCAAAACGTTGAGCCAATGCAACGGTGCCCACGCCCGACCCTGATCCGGCGTCGATGATGGTGCCGGCGGCCGGGGACAGTTCGGCGGCCAGTGCTGTTGCCCGCTCCAGGTAGGAGCCCACAATCAAGGCGTCCAGGGTCAGCGATTCCGCCAGGCCTGCACCGTGTTGGTGTCCGTTGTGGTTGTCGTGGCCGTGCTGGTGGTGTCCGTGAGTAGTCATGTGTTCCACACTAGCCATTCCGTGCAGAAATGGCATATGCTTTTGCGCATGACGCAAGAACTGGATGTAGACAGTGTAATTCGGCAACGCATTCGCGGACTGCGGTTGGCCCTTGGCTGGTCGCTGGACAATCTTGCTGCGCGCTGTGGGCTGAGCCCCTCAACGCTGAGCCGCATTGAAACCGGGCACCGCAGGATTGCACTGGATCAGCTGGTGCCGATCGCCCGGGCGCTGGGCACCACCCTGGACGCCTTGGTTGAATCCGGTGGCGATGAAGACGTGGTGATCCGTCCGGAGGCCGGGCATTCCCAGGGCCTGACCGCGTGGATTCTTTCCAGCGAGGACGGCATGCACGGCAAGACCGTGGCGAAAATGCGCATCACGCCCGAACGGCCCCATGGGGACGAGCAGCGCAGTGTTCATGCTGGACGGGACTGGTTCACGGTTCTTTCCGGGATTGCCAGGCTGGAGCTGGGGGAGCGGACCATCCTGGTTCACCCGGGCGAGGTTGCCGAATTCTCCACCATGGTCCCCCATTTTATTGGCGCCCACGAGGGGCCCGTGGAAATTCTCACCATTTTCAACCACGACGGCGGGCGGGCCCACCTGCACGCCGGCGATCACGCAGCGGCCCACGCAACACACTGACACAGCAATGCGGATGCACAGGGCTAGTTGCTACTGAGGCTCGAACGGCCTGCCCCAAGGGCAGTCCACCCAAAAGCTGTCACCCCGCGGCAGCGGCCCTTCCGGCGGGCACGCGTTGTCGGCCCCAGCGGTGAGCCTGCTACCGTCTGTTAGGCCCGAATGAACATGTTGGCCACGTACAGCACAAAACTCAAACTCCCGACGGTGATGCCGGCGATGGCCAATCCGCGGCCTCGAGCCGCTCCGGAACGCACCTCCCTCAAAGCCCGTACGCAAAAGTACACGCCAACGATGGACATGAAGCCGAACACCAGCATGCTGATGCAGGCCACAATAAATCCGGAGATGGCTTGCTTGCTGAATGCCGGGCGCAGCGGCTGCTCGAACTCCTTGTGGTCCACGGGCGGGTGCTGCACAGCGTGGCTGTAGCTTTCATCGGGCGAACTTGAGGTGCTTTGCGGGTTCATTTTTAGCCTTTCGGACACGAGGTGATGTGAAGTGGCGCTATTCCCGTGCGGGTCACCCCGGGACGGAACGGCGGAGCCTACCTGCAATTCTGTTGCAGGAAGCGCGGAATTGTTCGCTAGACACGAACGCTTTTGTAAAAATGATCTGTTTGGAATATGATCTGAAAAACAACACATTTTGACCACCTGGAGGCAGACATGGAAATCGGTGCATACAGCTTTGGCGACACCCCACTGAACGCGGACGGATCATCGCGCACAACCGCAGAGGGAGTCAGGAACCTGTTTGACGCGATTGTCCACGCCGACAACGCAGGACTGGACTACTTTGGTGTGGGCGAGCACCACACCGTGACCATGCCGGCGTCATCGCCCGGCGCCATGCTGGCCGCCGCCGCCGCAGCCACCAAGAAGATCAAGCTGGGCAGTGCCGCCAGCATCATCAGCACCGATGATCCCGTCCGCGTCTTCCAGCAGTTCGCCACCGCCGATGCCATTTCCGGCGGCGGCCGGATAGAAATCACCGCCGGCCGGGGTTCCTCCGTGGAGACGTTCCCGCTGTTTGGCTACGATCTGCGTGACTACGACCAGCTGTACACCGAGAAGCTCGAGCTGCTGATGACCATCAACAACTCCGCCGATGAAAATGTCACCTGGGAGGGCTCCGTACGGCCCAACATTGCCAACCTGGCCGTGGTGCCCCGCCCCGTGCAGGGGAAACTGCCGCTGTGGATCGCAACCGGCGGCAGCCCGGCGTCGTCCGCCCGTGCCGGAAGCCTGGGGCTGCCGGTCTCCTACGGCATCATTGGCGGTGCGCCGCACCGCTTTGCCCCGCTGGCCGAGCTGTATAGGAAGTCGGCGGAACAGGCCGGGCATACAGGGGATGACATCAAGATCTCCGTGGCGGCACTTGGCCTGGTGGCACCCACCAAGGAGGAAGCCCTGGATCGTTTCTACCAGGGGTGGCACAACCTGAACGTGGAAATGGGCCGACTGCGCGGCTGGCCCGCCCCGGACAAGCGGGCCTACCTGGCCCAGGCCGAGGCGCCCGGCGCCTACTACGTTGGCGATCCGGACGAGGTCGCCCAGCGGATTGTCCATCTGCACGGATACATGGGGCACATGCGCCACTTCCTGCAGACGGACATTGGTGGCCTGCCGCACGAGCACCTGCTGGAATCCATCACCTTGCTGGCCACGGAGGTCAAGCCCCGCGTGGAGCGCCTGCTGGCCAAGAAGTAGCAGCCCCCTACGGTACGACGCGTGGCTTGCCATTTGTGTGTCTGCCGGGGTCGAGAGACATGACTCCGGCAGGCGCAAGATGGGTTTGGCTCTGGCGAATGGCCTCATAGGTGTTGTCACGCTGGTCTTGGTGCCCATGGCCACGCAGGGGAATAACAGGAGGTGCTTTGACTAGATGCGGGCTCCCGCGGCCAGTCTCGCCAGGCGCCCAGGAGAGGCCCGGCGTCGATAGCCGATCCCGCACCCCTGAAAAGAAACTAGAGGAGAAATTGATGGCCAGCTATGACACCCTGCTCGGCGAGGCGCGAGGACACTTCGGTGTCAAGCCTGCGGTGACCTGTACGGATGCGATCTCACTTCTTGAATCTCTCGGTGCCGTGGCGTTCAGCTTCGACACCCACAGGGATGATCTGATTGATGAGTTTGTCGATCCGAGCCTCGTGATCGGCGCCTACACTTTGGCACAGCCCTCGCTCCTCCGGCGACGGGCAACGCCCGAAGAGAAGGAGAACTTCACCGCTTCCCCCAATGACACGTTCGACCCGTTGGAATACGGTGCTGAACGGGCCGAATGGACACTCCTAGCCCGTGAGATCGAGACGCTCGCAAGGCTGGTTGTGGTTCTTGAACGCGACCCAGAGTCGGAAGAGTTCTTGGGGAACTTTCGGGTGTACGGCGCCGGTCAGTGGTTGCGCGAGACACTGTGGGCGGCTTCGGGCGTCGTGCCGCGCGATCCGGGCGAGCCCTCAGCGGAGTCGGAACTCTTTGGCCGAGCGTTCGCGTATGTCGGACGCGAACGCTTCGTGGCCGCTCAACTCCCTTGACCTAGTCCGGCGTCGCTGATGGCCCCGCACTGATGTTCGACGCCGTGGCCTGGCTGCCGCTGGCAGGCGCGGTCACGCCGTCGGGCCGCGTGGTGTCCTTGCTCATACGGGAGTCCACATGGTGGATGAGGCTTGCGTCTTGCCCCTAGAATTGCTGGGTGCCAGATCTCCAGCCCGTAACAGTTTCCATCGCCCGCACGGTTCAGCCCGGGTATCACCGCCAATTTGCCGCATGGGCCCACGCCGGCCAGGAGTTGGCGCGCGAGTGGCCCGGCTACCTGGGCTCCGGTTGGGTGCGGACGGGCCCGGACTCGGATGAATGGCATGTCATGTACCGGTTTACCGAGGTGGCTTCGCTGCGCGCCTGGGACGATTCGCACGAGCGCCGCTGGTGGATTGACAGCGCCGGCGGGCTCATGCAAATCACCCGCGTGGAACACCGGACTGGCATTGAGGGCTGGTTCGATCAGCCAGGAGACGTCTCCATCAGCGTGCCCGAAACCGTTGTGCCCCCGCGGTGGAAACAGGCCGTGAGCATCTTCCTGCCGTTCTTCCCGTTGAGCCTGCTGTCCAACTTCCTCCTGCACTCGGTGACCGGACACTGGCCACTGCCGTTTGCCGTGCTCCTGAACGTCTGCCTGTTGACGCCCATCATGACCTATTTCCTGCTACCTCTGAGTACGCGCCTGCTGAAACCCTGGCTGCAGGCGCCGCGAAAGACCCGCCCGGCCCGCCGGTCGTAGCGGCCTGAAATTTCAGGTGCCGGCGCCGCGAAACGGCGGCCGGCGTTCGCCAGTCCGGCCGCCACTGCACCCACGGTGGCGAGTCCATAGAAAGCGCCGGCTACCGGCTTCTATCGGTGCCAAGGGATAGTTGTTATGCTCAGCCGTATGAGTAAGTTTATGAGCAGGAGGTTCGTGATTCCTGTCGTTTTGCTCGTTGTTATTGCGGTGGCCGCTGTGGGACTGTACTTGTTCCAGCCGTGGCGGATTTTCACCAGTTCCACGGTGACCGAGGGAATTCCCAGCTCCGCGCCCACCTCAGTTCCGAGCTCAATTCCGAGTTCCTCTTCGAGTGCTGTAGCTACCACCGCAGCCGCGATTGCACCCACCCCCGCTGCTCCTCTTGAATTGGCCAGCGGTGAACTCATCAGTCATGAACACGCCAGCTCAGGATCCGTGCGGATTCTCCAGCTCCCGGATGGCAGACGGATCCTGCGCTTTGAGGGCCTTGACACGTCCGATGGGCCGGATCTTAAGGTCTGGCTCAGTGATGCCCCCGTGATTGAGGGAACAGCGGGTTGGCATCTCTTTGACGACGGCGGTTACCTCAGTCTTGGTGCGCTCAAAGCCAACAAGGGTGATCAGAACTATGAGATCCCACCCGAGACGGTGTTGGGTGACTATAGTTCGGTCAGCATTTGGTGCGCCAGGTTCGCGGTCTCGTTCGCCGCGGCAGAATTGAAATTCTAGTCAAGAAGCAGCCACCGGCGATGATGCCCGTGGCCGGAGCGCTTCGGCCCGTGCCGATGGAGACCTGCCATGCTAGTCTGCCCACTGCAGATCTACTACGTAAATAGGGTGAGCATGGCGGCGCGGGTGAGGGTGGCCTCGGTTTCATGGTCTATGCGCCATCCTCGTTCTCAGCGCTGCGCATAATGCTGGGCAGCACCGGTTCCTCGTGTCGCGGCACTGTCAGCAACCACAGGATTCTTGCCTCGCAAGCAACAGCGACGATCACCACTGGCGCGGCAACACCGCCCACCAGCTGAAAGCGTCGGGGGACCGGAATCTCAGTACCCAACTGCGCACTTGACCTCAGCGCAGTAGCTCACTCCTCCGCACGTGGGCGGCGGCAGAAGTCCCGGTCAGCGGGCCTTACGCGGGAGAACGCTCACCGCTTTGTCGCAACAATTCAATCTCCTGGCGGTTCACCTCGGCGGCGCGTGCGAATAGTTCGTTCGCAAAGGCGAGCTGTTCATCGCTGAGGGTTTCGAGGTACGAGTTCCAGCGGTCATTCGGATCACGCAGACGGGCAACAAATCCCTCCCGCTCCAGCCTGTCGATCGCGGTCGTGATTGCTCCGCCTGAGGTAAGGCCCGTGAGTTCGGCGAGCTCGCCAGGAGTCGCTGGCCCCCGGCTCATGAGCAAGCTGGCGCACTGCAGATCCGTGCTGTTGAGGCCTCCCCATTTCGCCACGGCGTCCTGAAAGAGGACAGCGCGTGCCATGAACTCCCGCATCACCTCGGCAGGGCGGTCCAATTCGTGCTCACGTGTTGACGGCTGGGTGGTGGAGATCTTTGAGTCCGACGGCGAGCCCAGAGACTTCCAAGGCCTCTTCCTGAACGTGGCCACCTCGTAGACCAGGGGCATCGATCGCCCAATCTGGTGATGTGCTCGAGCGCCGGCAAGATGCTCGGAACCGTGCCGAACGGGCCCGCGGGAGAACCCGAGCGTGGCAGCGTCGGGGCGGTTCATGCCATCCTGCATCAGGTGTTACGGGAGTCTGCCCAGGCAGCTGGCAGCCCCATCACCTTTGGCGCCCGGCCGGAACGGATCGAGCCGACTGCTGAGCATGTGCGTGCTATTTTCGTTGACGGGCGTGCCACCACGGCGGATGTACTCATCGGCGCCGACGGCATCAGCTCCCCGAGCCGCCGCCACATTGATCCACAGGCCCCCGAGCCAACATATTCAGGACTCGTCGGGCTCGGCGGTTTTGCCCGTGTGCCGGGTCTGGCCCCAACTCCCTTGACGCAACACATGGTCCTCGGACGGCGATCGTTTTTCGGCTACCTGGTGCGTGAGGATGGGGAAGTCTACTGGTTCGCCAACATCACCCGCCCGGATGTGGACCGTGGCGGTCTGCGCAGCGTGACTGCACAGCTGTGGCTCTCGCGTCTGCGCGTGTTGCACGCCGATGACCCTCACCCGGTTCCGCAGATTCTCCACTACGCAACCGGACAGCTTGGCGGGTACCCGATCGAGGACCTGACACACGTACCGCAGTGGAGTCGCGGCCGTGTTGTTGCGATTGATGACGCGGTCCATGCCACCTCGCCCAGCGCCGGGCAGGGGGCGTCCCTGGCCCTCGAAGATGCAATCACCCTGGCGCGATGTCTGCGCGACGCATCCGGCCAGGGGACGGCCTTCAGCGAGTACCAGCGGCTCCGGCAGGCTCGCGCAGAGGCTGTGGTGGGCTATGCGCGGGCCATCAACAAGCAAAAACGGGTGGCGACGTCGCGACTAGGTATTGCCAAGCGGGATGCGATGCTGCCCCTATTCCTGAGGAAGGCGTGTGCGGACACACGCAGGCACTGGCTCACGGCTGTCACCGCCGCTCGGTTGTGGGGCAGTAACGCGCCCGTAACGCACGGTGCTGTGAAATGGGAGTGCGGGATCGAAAGTCTGCCTGCGGGAGTCATCGGATCCATGATTCTTTGTTCACTTCTTCACAGATAAGGAACACGCTATGAACCGGGAATACTTCGCGCGGGGGCAGCGGAAAACAGTAGAACGGATTGAAAACGTCGTGGCGATTAAGGTAGCCGCCACTGCGAGGGGATTCAATGCCACGGACGCCAGCAGTTTCGGGGCTGAGGCCGCGCCGGAACAGTTGGGGTTGGCGGAGGACAGCTTGGCAGCCTTCAGCGCAGCGCACTGGGTATTCGTGGAGCCCTCCGCTGACACGTCCCGCTCGCTGGGCGCGCTGGCTGATTTTGCCGAGGCGGACGACGCCGGAGCCTTGGTCAAGCGGGAAAATGGGCGTTTCGGGATCGTCACCAAACGCCTGACTGTGCAGCTGAGCGCGGACTACTCCGAGAAGGATGCCGAAGCGATCCTGGCTGAACGCGGCCTGACGCTGCTGACGCGGTTGACGTTTGCACCAAACCTATTCGAGGTGGACACGACGGTCCACGAGGACGCGCTGGAGGCCTCGGTTGACCTGCACGAGGACCCAAGATTCACCCTGGCGGAGCCCAGCTTCATCGAGCATGTGCCGCCGCGCTTCATCCCGTCGGACCCGCGTTTCGGTGAGCAGTGGCAGTGGCGCAATACCGGCCAAGGCGGCGGCACACCGGGGGCCGATGTTCATGCGGAAGAGGCGTGGGAGCAGACCTTTGGGGCGGGCATCAGGGTCGCCGTGATTGACAATGGCTTCAACACCGCCCACGAAGACCTCCAGGCCGCCGTGGTGGGCGTCTCGGGTGCATTCCAGACCGCAGGCTCGGGCCCACCAACCTTCACACAGGGTGCGGCTGCAATTCCCGCAGGAGACCATGGCACGTTTTGCGCTGGCATGGTCGGCGCTCGCCACAACAACGGCAGGGGAGGGTGCGGTGCCGCGCCGGAGTGTGAGCTCATGCTGGTGGCCTGCCTCGGTGACCAAGTAGGAACTCAGACAACCCTGGCCCGGGCGGTCGCCTATGCCGCGGATCCATCCCGCGAAGTACCTGGAGCGGACCCATCCACCGGGGCCGATGTCCTGGTCTCGAGCCTTGGCCCCAACGGGGCCGCCTGGGACCTCACCGTTGTCTTGGAACTTGCCATCGAATTCGCCGCCGCGAACGGTCGCGGCGGGCGTGGGCTGGCCATCTTCTGGGCTGCCAGCAATGGCAACAACGTCGATGTGATGCAGGACGAGGTGGTCTCCCATGCTGACGTTATTGCTGTGGTCCGTTCCACCAGAATGGATCTGGAAGACAACGCAGCACGCGGACCCGAGGTTGAACTGATTGCGCCAGGGGTTGGCGTGGTGAGCACCACAGGCGCCGGTGGCTACGGCCCCAGCACCGGCACCAGTTTTGCGGCCCCCTGCGCTGCTGGCTGCGCGGCGCTTGCACTGTCCATGAACCCCGATCTCAGCCGAGACCAGCTGCGTGCCATCATGCGCGACTCAGCGGACAAGATCGGTGGGGTGGCCTATGACGCCAACGGTCACAATGACGACTACGGATTTGGCAGGGTCAACGCCGCCGCGGCAGTCCAATTGGCGGTTGACTCGGTGTCCCACGTGCGGGGCAAGGACATTGCCCTGGTCCGCCAAACGCCGGGGTGGGCCACCATCCCTGTGGCATTCTCCAACGGCTCCGGTGGCTGGGACATCACCAACGGGGCCGCCGCAACGTTCATCGGCAACTGGGCGAACACCCCCGGGGTTCGCATCGTGACGGGTGACTTCAACGGCAACGGGCTCACGGACGTGGCCCTGGTTCGTCAAACACCCGGCTGGGCCACCATCCCTGTCGCTTTCGCCAATGGCTCCGGTGGCTGGGACATCACCAACGGGGCCGCCGCAACGTTCATCGGCAACTGGGCGAACACGCCAGGGGTGCGGATTGTGACCGGTGACTTCAATGGCAACGGGCTCACCGACATCGCCCTGGTGCGCCAGAACGCTGGCTGGTCAACCATACCCGTCGCTTTCGCCAATGGCTCGGGTGGCTGGGACATCACCAACGGGGCCGCCGCAACGTTCATCGGCAACTGGGCGAACACGCCAGGGGTGCGCATCGTGACGGGTGACTTCAACGGCAACGGGCTCACCGACATCGCCCTGGTCCGCCAAACGGCTGGCTGGGCCACCATACCGGTCGCTTTCGCCAATGGCTCGGGTGGGTGGGACATCACCAACGGCGCTGCGGCCACGTTCATCGGCAACTGGGCCAACACGCCAGGGGTGCGCATCGTGACGGGTGACTTCAACGGCAACGGGCTCACCGACATCGCCCTGGTCCGCCAAACGGCTGGCTGGTCAACCATCCCGGTCGCTTTCGCCAACGGCTCCGGTGGGTGGGACATCACCAACGGCGCTGCGGCCACGTTCATCGGCAACTGGGCCAACACGCCAGGGGTTCGCATCGTGACAGGTGACTTCAACGGCAACGGGCTCACCGACATCGCCCTGGTGCGCCAGCACGCTGGCTGGTCCACCATCCCCGTCGCTTTCGCCAACGGCACCGGTGGCTGGGACATCACCAACGGGGCCGCCGCAACGTTCATCGGCAACTGGGCCAACACCCCAGGGGTTCGCATCGTGACCGGCGACTTCAACGACAACGGGCTCACCGACATCGCCCTGGTCCGCCAAACGGCTGGCTGGTCAACCATACCCGTCGCTTTCGCCAACGGCTCCGGTGGCTGGGACATCACCAACGGGGCCGCCGCCACGTTCATCGGCAACTGGGCCAACACCCCCGGGGTAAGACTCACCAACGGCGACTACCGCTAGGCAAGGGCCCGCCGTCGAGATTCACTGGCAGGGGAACAGTCAACAAGGGAGCGTTGAGTATGAGTGAAGATCCCATCATCCACATTGAAATCCGTGCGGCCACCCTGGCGGAGCTCAAGCAGTTCACGGACGAAATTCAGCCGGATCTTGGCTGCCGGGCAATAGCCCGGCAGGTCGAGGGGGGCTTCGTGATTGACGCCTACCTGCCCGAAACTCGGCTGCAGGCAGCGAGGGACGTTCGCAGTGCCGCTAGTGTTTCGCTGCAGGTCCTGGAAAATGCTTCAGAGGTGGGCCGGGCGCGGCAGCAGGAAGTTGGCAGCGGCAACCGGTACGCGGCCAGGGGTGAGATCCCTCGGGGTCTGGGGCGGAAGGAGTAGACGCCATGCCCTACCTGAATGTTGCCGAAATAGAGTCCGCCCTGGAAAACCTGGCGGCCGCCTATCCGGCCATGACCACCCTCATGACGGCACCGAACACCACTCACGAGGGCCGAACCAGCCACATCCTGCGGCTGGGTGCTGGTGATCCGTCAGCGGACGGAGTCCTCATCCTCGGCGGCATGCACGCCCGGGAGTGGGTTCCCCCGGATGCCCTGATCGCTTTCAGCGCCGACCTTCTGGAGGCCTATGAGACCGGCACCGGATTAGGCTATGGCGGGGCCACATTCTCTGCCGCTGAGGTGAGCAGCATCCTTGAATCGGTGAACATATTCGTCTTTGCCTGCGTCAACCCGGACGGACGGAATTTCAGTCAAACCAGTCAGGCGATGTGGCGCAAGAATCGGCGCCCCGGCAGTGGCGGCGGCAGCTGTCTCGGCGTGGATATCAACCGCAATTTCGACTTCCTCTGGGACCATCTGGCAAAGTTCGCCGCAGACTCCGGCGTCAGTGCCTCGGATAACCCCTGTGACGCCAACGTGTACCGCGGACCCGCTGCCGGATCGGAACCTGAAACCCGCAACGTTGTGTGGATGCTGGATAACACTCCTTCGATCCGCTGGCACATGGATGTGCACAGCGCCGTGCCGGTCATCCTGCACAGCTGGGGCAGCGATCAGAACCAGAGCACGCAACCAACCCAGACATTTCTCAACAGTGCCTTCGACGCCGTGCGCGGGCGCCCCAACGACACCGCATACGGTGAGTTCATTCCATCCGATGACTTGTCGCTACTCGCCGCCGCTAGTGCGCGCATGAATGAAGCGGTAAGGGCCGTGCGGGGTGACAACTATGGGGTTGAACAGGCGTATGACTTGTACCCGACCTCCGGTGCAAGCGACGACTATGCCTTCGCACGCCATTTTGCCGACCCGACCCGGCCCAAGGTGTACGCATTCACGGTGGAATGCGGGCACAGCTTCCAGCCGGGCTGGATGGAGGCGGAGGAAATCATCAAGGAAGTTTCGGCCGGACTCATCGCCTTGTGCCTGGAAGCCGCCGAATTAGCCGTTGACTCGGTGTCCCACGTGCGGGGCAAGGACATTGCCCTGGTCCGCCAAACACCGGGCTGGTCAACCATCCCGGTCGCGTTCGCCAATGGCTCCGGTGGGTGGGACATTACCAACGGTGCTGCCGCAACGTTCATTGGGAATTGGGCGAACACCCCGGGGGTGCGGATTGTGACGGGTGACTTCAATGGCAACGGGCTCACGGACGTGGCCTTGGTCCGCCAAACGGCTGGCTGGGCCACCATCCCCATCGCTTTCGCCAATGGCTCGGGTGGTTGGGACATCACCAACGGGGCCGCCGCAACGTTCATCGGGAACTGGGCCAACACCCCGGGCGTTCGCATCGTGACCGGCGACTTCAACGGCAACGGGCTCACCGACATCGCCCTGGTCCGCCAAACGGCTGGCTGGGCCACCATCCCCATCGCTTTCGCCAACGGTTCCGGTGGCTGGGACATCACCAACGGCGCTGCGGCTACGTTCATCGGGAACTGGGCCAACACGCCAGGGGTTCGCATCGTGACCGGTGACTTCAACGGCAACGGGCTCACCGACATCGCCCTGGTCCGCCAAACACCCGGCTGGTCAACCATCCCGGTCGCTTTCGCCAATGGCTCCGGTGGGTGGGACATCACCAACGGGGCCGCCGCCACGTTCATCGGGAACTGGGCCAACACGCCAGGGGTTCGCATCGTGACCGGTGACTTCAATGGCAACGGGCTTACCGACATCGCCCTGGTCCGCCAAACACCCGGCTGGTCAACCATCCCGGTCGCTTTCGCCAATGGCTCGGGTGGCTGGGACATCACCAACGGGGCCGCCGCAACTTTCATTGGGAATTGGGCCAACACCCCCGGGGTAAGACTCGCCAACGGCGACTACCGCTAGGCAAGGGCCCGCGCAGTGGCTGCAGCGGCGGCTGGGAATTGCAGCAGCTCCCGCAGGCCGTGAATGAGCCACGGATTCCACCAGGTCCAGTCATGCCCGCCCGTGACCGAGTTGAAGCCGATGTCCGCCCCCAGCGGCGCCAAATGGTTGAAGAGATCCTGCGACTCCTGGTGAATGTCGCCCTCGTAAATGCCCGCCTGCACACGCAGCACCACACGGTCCAGTACCTTTTCAAGGGGCTGGGATAGGTCGTACCGCCACAACGACGGGGATTGCGCCAACGCCACACCCACCATCTGTGGGTAGCGGGCCACTTGCCACAGCGCAGCAAGTCCGCCGTAGCTGGCTCCAGACACAATGGTGCCGGCGGCATCGCAGCGTACGGGCAGGCGCCTACGCAGCAGCGGCAGCAAGTCATTCGCGACGAAATCCACGGTTCCGGTGGGCCCGCTGAGCTCGTCGGATCGGGTCTCCGCATTCAGGGAATCAATCATGGCCACATGCAGGGCCGGGACTGTACCGGAGCGAATGGCCGCATCAAGGGTGTCCTTGAGATTGAGGTACTTGGCCCACACCTGGCCGTCATGCAGGAGCAAAAGGGGTGTGTCGCCGCGGTACATCTCCACCGGCGGGGCATAGACCCACACCGTGCGCACGCGCCCGGAAATGGAATCTCTCAGAGTCAGTTCCGCCAGCCCCGGAGAGGGCCGAGTGTCAGCCGTGCCAGCCTGGGCAGTGTCGCCCATTGTGGGGCTTCCGGCGGAGCTCAGGGGCACAGCAGGGGCCAGCCACGGAGTTGACGGGGCCCCTGGCAGCCGAAGCACCGAGAGGGCGCCGCCGTTCATGCCGGCTCCCAGGATGGGGTTCAGCGGGTCTGGTCCGCCGGCATCGGCAGCCATGCGGATGGCCCGGCGGTCCGTGCTGGCTCGCCACGGCGCCGCCCCGGCGCCCAGGTGCGCCGTGATTCTGTACCCGCATTCCCAGCCGGCCGGCATGAGCAATGTCAGCGCCCACAATCCGGCGGCGTCAACCTTTTCAAACTCGCTCGCACCCACGTCGCGCTGATTGACCAGCGCGTTGGCCGACAACACCACTGCCGAGGCCTCCGGGGCGAGGTGCAGGAATGTCACGGCCTTCTCCCAGGGATTGCCCTGGGGGGAGGGCTGCACCCGCGGCATCCCGCCGTCAGATCCGAGCAGCAAACTGCCCCGCCCTGTAGCGTCCAGGGCAGCCCATTGAGCGGCGAAATGGCCGCGCAAAACCGTCACCACGGGAGCGGGACTTGCTACCGGGTCCCTGGGTGCCGGGAAAACCTGCGCCGGGGAGCCGCCGGTCACCGCGCTCATGCCGTCACCCCCACGCCGGGGTGCTGCACCACACCGTGTCCGCCCGCCTCATCCGCAGGTTCCAAGGGCACCACCAGAGGCCCGCCCGTGGCAGGATCCTCGATGACCACCGACTCAATGCCATAAACCTCGCGCATAATTTCTGGGGTGGCAATCTCGCGAGGTGGTCCCTGCGCCACAATTTTGCCGTCCTTCATGGCAATCACGTGGTCGGCAAACCTGAACGCCAACGCCAGGTCATGCAACACCGTCACCAGAGTGTACTCCCCGGTGCGGTGCAGCCTCCTGCACAGCCGCAGCACGTCCAGTTGGTGAGCTATGTCCAGAAACGTTGTGGGCTCATCCAACAACAAAATGGGGGTGTCCTGGGCCAGTGCCAGCGCCAGCCATACCCGTTGGCGCTGCCCGCCGGACAGTTCACCAACAGCCCGCTCGGCCAGGTCCGTGACGCCCGTGGCTGCCAGGGCTTCGGCAACTTTCGCCCTGTCGTCCTCGGACCACTGGCGCAGCAAGCCCTGATGCGGGAACCGGCCGCGTGCCACCAGATCGGCAACCGTGATGCCGTCCGGTGCGGAGGACTGCTGCGGGAGTAGGGCCAAGCGGCGGGCAACATCGCGGGTCTTGTAGCCGTGGATGTCACGCCCTTCCAGCAGGACCTGGCCGGAGGTGGGTTTCAGGAGCCTGGATAAGGCCCGCAAGAGGGTGGACTTGCCGCACGCGTTGGGTCCAATAATGGCTGTGAACGATCCGGGCGGGATCACCACATCCAACCCAACGGAGATTTGGCGCCCGTCATAGCCAAGGTCCAGGCCCAGGCCTGAGAGGACATCACCCGGGGCGGGTGCGGTGCTTGGTGTCTTCACGCGGTTTCTCTTTTCAGCGACGTTTCAAAGGTTGAGAGCATTAGATGTGTTTGCTGCGGGTGACCAGCCAGAGCAGATAGCAGCCGCCCACCAGCCCCGTCATCAGGCCGATCGGGACGTGCACCTGTAACGGCAGACGCTGGGTGAGCAGATCGCAGGCCACCAGCAGCGCAGCCCCCATCAGGGCGCCGGTGCCCAGGGGGACGTGTACGGAGCGGGTCAAGCGGGCAGCAAGTTGCGGCGCCGCCAACGCCACGAACGCAATGGGACCCACCGCCGCCGTTGCCACGGCCGTCAGCCCGACGGCGGCAGCCATGGACGTCAGCCGGCTCGTCTCAACCCGCACACCCAAGGCGCGGGCCACGTCGTCGCCCATCTCCAAAAGGCCCAGGCTGCGGCCCTGGATCAGCAGGATCGGCAGCAAGAAGGCTGCTGCCAGTGTGACGGGGATGGCGTGGTCCCAGCTTCGCCCCGCGAGGGACCCCGAGAGCCACATTTGGGCCTGGGCGGCCAAGTCTTCATTGCCCTTGCTGAGCAGCACAGTGTTCACGGCCGCCAGAAGTGCACCAACACCAATCCCGACCAGGACCAGGCGGTAACCACCGCTCACGCCACCGCGCACTGACAGCAGGTACACCACGGCGGCCGCAAGCAGGCCACCGGCAATGGCTGCCACGGCCGTGGCCACCGGGCCGGCGTTGAAGAGCATGATTTGGGCTACCGCGCCCGTGGCGGCACCCGTGGTGAACCCAATGATGTCGGGGGAGCCCAGCGCATTGCGTGAGATCGACTGGAACGTGGCCCCCGCCGCGCCCAGGCACAGCCCCACGCCGATGGCCGTCACCGTGCGGGGAAGCCGGATGCGCTGGATGACCAGGGCGGCCTTGGGATCATCGGAGAATCCGAAGACGGCAGCCATCACCTCCGAAAACGAGAAGGAAATGGTGCCCGTCTGCATGGACACCAGTGCCAGCTGAACGGTGGCGGCGGCGATCGCCAGCCCCACCGCCGCTGTCCGGTTGCCGGCCAGGCGGCGCATGCGCGTCCTGGACGTGTCTTTGATGACGCTCACAACTGCACCAGCTTTCGTCGTCGGGCCAGGGCAATGAACACCGGCGCCCCAATGACGGCGCTCATCACTCCGGCGCTGAGTTCACCCGGCGCCGCGATGAAGCGTCCCAGGATGTCTGCCAGCAACAGCAGGATGGCGCCCAGGATCATGGAGAAGGGCAGGAGCCTGCTGTGGTTGGGGCCCACCAGCATGCGTGCCATGTGGGGTGCAGCCAAGCCCAGAAATCCAATCGGACCCGCAGCGGCGGTGGCCGCGCCGGCCAGCAAGAGGATGGCGCCGGTACCCAGCAGCCAGGTGGTGCGCATTTTCAGCCCCAGCGCGTTGCCCAGGTCATTTCCCAGTGAGAGCGAGTCCAGGCTCCTTGCTGTGGCGAGTCCCATGATGATGGCCACCAGGGCGGCACCCAACACCCACGGGACCACGTCATAGCCACGGCCCTGAAGGGACCCGCTGGCCCAATTGACAAAATTGCGCAAACGGCGTGAATCACCGGCAATGATGATGATGCCGGTGAAAGAACCGAGCATGACACTCAGTCCCGCACCTGCCAGGACCAGCCGGATGGGGTTATTGCCGGCGTCGTGGGCACGGCCCAAGGCATAAACCACCAGGGACGCCGCAGCAGCCCCGGCAAAACCAAACCACATGTAGTGGGCAGGGGACGTGGCGCCAAAGAAGGCCAGCCCCACGGCGACGGCCGCCGCGGCACCGGCGTTGATGCCCAGGATTCCCGGCTCCGCCAAGGGGTTGCGGGTCAGCGCCTGCATCAGTGCGCCGGCCAAGGCCAGGGCGGCACCCACAGCGATGGCGAGGATGGTGCGGGGGAGCCGCAGCTCCAGGACCAGCAAATGGGTGCTTTCGGCGGGGTTGAATGCCGCTATGGCGTTCCAGGTGTCGGATAGAGGGATGGCGCGGCTGCCCGTGGACAGGCTGAGAAGGCTCAAAACAAGTAGCAGGACCACGCTGGTAGCCCACGCCAGGGTCAGGGGGGCGCGCCTGCGCCGGGTTTGAAACACCTCTAGGCACCGCATCCGGCAGGGGACATCATGGTGGTTCTCGTTTCTTGGGGCTGGTGAGGAAGATTGTGGCCACGCACGGGCGCGGCGTTGGTAAGCCTAACCTAAGAAAAGTGCCGACCGGGGCCATTTGGTGGCGGAGGCGAACTATTTCCCCCCACTGTCAGCGTCCTTCAGAAAGTGAGATGTTTCACATTGTGGACGATTTGGTGACGCATTGCGGGTTTTTGTCACCCCGGCCGCACCGTCACGGAGGGGACCCGCCGCGATGAAGATCGCGGAGGATCGCGGGGAAAATCCCTGAAACTCGGCACATTTGAGCTTCTGCGGGGGCCGGGCCCATACGGAACGGCGCGGGACCCGCACTATCTCGCGACACTTGCGCCTGTCAAGCGCCAAAAAAGGAAATAACGAAAGGAAAATATGACTTAAAGAACTTAGGTAAGGCTATGCTCGCTTCTGTTCACTTGCTCGAAAGTAACGGGCACCGACGACAACCAGCGAGGCCAAGACCATGGAGTCCCCGACAGTAGTGCTCGTGACAGGAGCAGCAAGCGGCATTGGCCGGGCCTGCGCCCGGGCCATCCACCAGCAGAATGATCCAGCGGATGTGCTGGTGCTGGCAGATACGAACATGCCGGGCTTGACTGAGCTGGCCAAGGAACTGACGGGCCGGCGCATCATTGCCGTTCCCACGGACGTCAGCGACCCCGCGTCCGTTGAGCTTCTGTTCTCACTCATTGCCGGACGCCCCGAACCGCTGGGGTCATTGATCCACGCGGCGGGCGTCCTTGCCACGGGCTCGGCCCTGAGTGCCGGAATTGGTGCCTGGCGGCGCACCATGGCTGTCAATGCCGACGGCACTTTCCTGATTGTCACAGCGGCCGCGAGGCTGCTGATGGATGGCGCTGCAGCCAACAGGTCCATGGTGCTGATCGGCTCCAACGCTGCCGGTGTGCCGCGGGCCTCCATGCCCCTGTACTCAGCCTCAAAGGCGGCAGCGGCTGCTTTGCTGCGCTGCGTTGGCCTGGAGCTGGCCCCGCACGGCATCCGGGCCAACACCGTGTGCCCGGGATCCACCAACACCGCCATGCAACGTGACTTTTGGGGCGATGACCAGGCGGCCGGAGAGCAGTCAGTGCTCAGCGGCGACCTATCCCAGTTCCGTGTGGGCATCCCCTTGGGCCGGATGGCAGAACCCGAGGACATTGCCAACGCCGCAGTGTTTCTGCTCTCGGAGCAGGCCCGGCACATCACCATGCAGGACATCTACGTTGACGGCGGCGCAACGCTGCGTGCCTGAACTACGCGAACTTTTCACTGAAAGGCATCTCATGACTTTGCAAGAAGCAGACTATTCAATCCCGGCCTCGGAGTGGCTGCGCGACCCCCTAGCCGAGTACCGGCAGGGTGACTTCCTGATGTCCGGGACCGCTGGCAGCATCCTGGGCCGCGGCGGCAGCCGGCTGAGCATGGGCGCCCACAACAGCCGCCGGATCCTGGCTGAGCATTTCGCCGCTGCGGGGCGGCGCTCGGCCATTGCGGGGGTCCTGCCGTTTGCCCCTGGCGGCAGCGGTGAGTTTGTGGTCATGGATTCAACTCTTCGCGGCCCCCGCCTGGCCCCGTCGGGAGCCGCGCGGACAGGACAAGGCACGCGCACAGGCATGGCACCCAATGCCCCAGACCCGCACTACACGGATGCCGTGGCCAAAGCCCTGACCAAATTCTCGGCCGATGGTCTGCAGAAAGTGGTGTTGGCCCGATCCAGGAGCACCACCCTGCCGGAGCCTCTCGACATGAATCAGTTGCTGGCCCGCCTGATTCGGCAGAACCCCACGGCCTACGTTTTTGCCGCACCCCTACCGGAAGGGCGAACCCTGGTGGGGGCCAGCCCGGAACTGTTGATCCGCCGCAGCGGCATCATGGCCCTGAGCAACCCGCTGGCCGGTTCCGTTCCCCGCTGCGCAGATCCGGTGCAGGACTTGGCCAGCGCGGCCGCGCTGTTGGAGTCAGCCAAGGATCTGCGCGAACACGCCATTGTGGTGGACATGGTGGCGGAGGTTCTCGGCCCTCTGTGCGTCAACTTGCTGGTCCCGGCCACTCCCGAGCTGGTGCGCACCGGATCCATGTGGCACCTCTCCAGCAAGATTTCCGGACGGCTGAAGGATCCCGAAACCACGTCCCTTGACCTGGCTTTTGCCCTGCACCCCACCCCTGCCGTGTGCGGCTGGCCCACCCAGATGGCGTGCGATCTCATTGCGGAGCTGGAGGAAAGCAATCGGGGTTTTTATGCCGGTGCTGTGGGCTGGATGGATGCCGCCGGCGACGGCGAATGGGCTGTAAGCATTCGCTGCGCGGACGTCTCCAATGACGACTTGCGCGTGCATGCGGGAGCCGGCATTGTCCCGGGCAGCGATCCGGAAATGGAACTTGCCGAAACTGAAGCCAAGTTCCGCACCATTCTTGCCGGTTTGGGCGTGACCGCGCCATGAGGACCTTAGGAACCGTGGCGTGGCCGCAAGCGAATGCCGACTACTACCGCCAGCAGGGCTATTGGGCCGGCGAGCGCCTGGACGCCATCGCAGCCGGTCATGCTCTGGACCGGCCTGATGCGGTTGCGCTGGTGGATGCCGCCGAGCGTGTCAGCTATGCCGAGTTGGAGCGCCGCGTTGCGGAGCTTGCCGCGGGTTTTGCGGCCCTCGGCATTGGCCCAAGCGACAGGGTCCTGCTGCAGCTGCCCAACCGGGTCTCCTTGGTGGTGAGCGCCCTGGCTCTCATGCGGGCAGGAGCCATCCCGGTGTACCTGCTGCCGGCCCACAGGATTAGCGAGCTCAGGGCCATTGCCGCGCAGGCGGATCCGGTTGCCTACATTGGCCCGGCCGTTCATGACGGCTTTGATTTCAGGGACATGGCAGCAGTTCTGGCCCAGGGCATTCCCGGGGGCCTGATGGTGATGATCGACGGCGCCCCGCGCACCTCCCAGCTGGAGCTGGCGTCTGTGGCCCGGCTTGGCGCCGTGAGCCCCCGCAAGGCCCCCGTGGTGGACACCTCCGAGCTGGCGTTCCTGCAGCTGTCCGGCGGAACCACTGGCACGCCCAAGCTCATTCCGCGCAGTCATGACGATTACCTCTACTCGGTACGCCAAAGTGTTCAGGTGTGCCGCTACACCAGTGACACTGTCCTGTTGCTGGTGTTGCCGGCTGCGCACAATTTCCCCATGAGTTCACCGGGGTTCCTGGGTGCGCTGCTGGCTGGTGGGCGTGTGGTGCTGGCGGCCCATGGTGCCCCCGAGTTGGCCTTTGCCCTCATTGAGCAGGAAAAAGTCACCCACGTACCGCTCGTGCCGCCGTTGGCGTTGGCGTGGACACGTGCCGCCCGCAACAGCACAGCCAACTTGAGCAGTTTGGACACCGTCTCGGTGGGTGGGGCCAAGTTCCTGCCGGGTGCCGCCGTCGAGCTTCAAAAGGTACTGCGGGTGCGGCTACAGCAGGTCTTTGGCATGGCCGAAGGCCTTGTCTGCTACACCCGGGCCGAGGACGATCCGTTCACCGTGGCAGAAACCCAGGGGCGCCCCATGAGTGTCGATGATGAGGTGCTGATTCTTGATGACGCCGGAAACCCCGTAGCACCCGGAGACCCCGGGCAGCTGCTCACCCGCGGCCCGTACACCATCCGCGGCTACTACAAGGCTCCCGAACACAACAAATCCGCATTCACTGCCGATGGCTACTACCGCACCGGTGACATTGCCCGGCAGCTGCCCAGTGGCCACCTGGTGGTGGAGGGGCGCAGCAAAGACCAGATCAACCGGGGCGGGGAGAAGATCTCCGCCGAGGAGGTTGAGGACCACCTACTGGCGCACCCCAACATTTTCGATGCAGCCGTGGTGGCCGTCCCGGACAAGTTCCTGGGTGAAATCTCCTGCGCCGTGATCGTGGCCGAAGGTCAGCCGCCCTCACGGCAGGATGTTCATGCCTTCATTCGCAGCCGTGGCGTGGCCGCCCACAAGATCCCTGACCGGGTGCACATTGTGGCGGCGTTCCCCGTAACAGGTGTGGGCAAGAACAGCCGGGCAGAACTTCGGCGCACCCTCAAAGATCAGCTCACCCCAAGCGCCTAACATCACTCGCAACCAACAAAGGATTTCCCATGCACAATGACCTTCCCCCGAGCATCGCCTACGCCATGCCCACCCCTGAGCAGCTGCCTCAGCCCTCTGTGCCGTGGACAGCTGACCCCAGCCGGTCAGCCTTGCTGGTCCATGACATGCAAAAGCATTTCCTGCGCCCGTTCGGTGCAGGCCAGGAACCAGCCACCACACTGGTGGCCAACGTTGCCAGGCTCATCCAGCTGGCCCGTGAGCTGGCCATCCCCGTGTACTACACAGCCCAGCCGGCCCACCAGCAGCCCGCGGACAGGGCCCTGTTGAACGATTTTTGGGGTCCGGGCATTGGCTCCAATGAGGACGGCGCCCGCATCATTGACGAGCTGGCGCCGCAACCTGGGGACACGGTGCTGACCAAGTGGCGCTATTCGGCATTCCAGCGCTCGGACCTTGCCGAGACGCTGCGGGCCAAGGGGCGGGACCAGCTCATCATCACAGGTGTCTACGCGCACATTGGCTGCCAGGTTTCAGCCGCTGACGCCTTCATGAATGACTTCCAGCCGTTCCTGGTGTCCGACGCCGTTGCCGACTTTAGCGCCGACCACCACGCCCAGGCGCTGGCATGGGTGGCAGGACGCTGTGGAGTTGTCATCCCAACGGAGTCACTGGTTGCCACCTGGGCGCCGGGGCAAGCATCAGCTGCGAGCGCCGTCGAAAACATCAGCGAGCGGGTGCGGACATACGTTGCCGAGCTCATGTACGTGGAGGCAGCCAGCATTGGCGACCACGACGACCTGCTGGACCTTGGCCTGGACTCCATCAGAATCATGGATCTGGTGGAAACCCTGCGCGGGGATGGCCTGGCAGCTTCCTTTGAGGTGCTGGCCGGAGCCTCCACGGTGCACGCATGGGCCACAGCCCTGGAACTGGCCACATCAGAGCTGACAGCAGTGGGGGTCAACGCATGAGTGCGTCCAGCAATCCCTTTGACCATGAGGAGGGTGTGTTCCTGGTGTTGAGCAACCTGGAGCAGCAACAAAGCCTGTGGCCTGAGTTTGTGCCCGTACCCATGGGGTGGCACACCATTTTTGGGCCCGATTCACACACCTCATGCACCGAGTACATCGAACGGCAGTGGAGCGACCTGCGGCCGTTGAGCCTACGCGAGCACGCCCGCGCCAGCACGTCCTAGCCCACTCCTTACCGACAGGAACTTCCATGCCGTCATCGCCAACCCTTGCCCAACACCAGCACCCACTGGATGCCCTCACCCTGATGCCCCTGGCTGGCGCACAACCGGGCATTTGGTATGCCCATCAGTTGGAGGGGGAGCAGAGCAGCAGTTACAACGTTGCCCGCTATGCCCAGATCGACGGCGAGCTGGACTCCGCGGCGCTGGCTGAGGCTGTTCGGCGGGGCCTGTCTGCCGTGGACACAGTGGCCTTCCGCTTTGGCGAGGTGGCAGGGGCGCCCATGCAATGGCAGGACAGTGCCAGCCCACAGGCGCTGGAAGTCATTGACCTGCGTGCCGAGGGTGAAAGCAGGGCCCATGAGGTGATGGGCACAGACCTTGCCGCAGAAGTGTCCCTCACGGGGGAGGATCCCCTCTACCGGCAGCTGCTGCTGCGGGTGGGGGAGCACCGATGGTTCTGGTACCAGCGCTATCACCACATCCTGGTGGATGGCTACAGCTTCAGCGCCATCACCCGGCACATCGGCGCCCACTACGCATCCCTGGTGCAAGGCACACCCGAACCGGCCCCTGCCTTCACGTCCTTTGCGGAGGTGGTTGCGGCAGAGGCCAGCTACCGGGGTTCCAGCGCTGAGGAGGCGGACGCCGCCTTCTGGCGTGGCTACTGTGCACAGCTGCCACCGGCACTGACCCTGGCAGTCCCCGAATCCCTGAGTGCCGCAGCAGGTCCGGCCCGGCGCAGCGGGATCAGCCTTGACACCGCCCTCACGGCCAGGCTCTCCCGCATAGCAGCCTCGCACAAGGTCAGCTGGGCCGATGTACTGACCACAGCCATAGCCAGCTACCTGGCAAGGATGGCCAACACCACCGAGGTGATGCTGGGCATTCCCTTCATGGGACGCATGGGAACGGCGGCCCTGCGGGCAGCGGGACCCGTAGTTGCCGTCATGCCCCTGCGGCTTCATGTCCCCCATGGGGACTCGCTGGGCCAACTGTCTGCAGCAACGGCAGCAGCCCTGGGCGCAGTTCGAGGGCACAGCCGCTACGGCGCAGAACAGATTCGCCGCGACGCCGGGCTGGTGGGTAGTGACTCTGCCCTGCACGGTCCCGTGCTCAATTTGAAGATCTTCGAATACATGTTCGAACTGCCCGGAGTGACGCTTTCCACCCATCATCTGTCCGCCGGACCCGTGGATGACCTGGAGTTCGCCGTATACAAGAACAACGGCAGCATTGCCATCGAATTCGAAGCCGCCCCGGCACGGTATACAGACAAAGACCTGCAACTCCACGGCGAACGCCTGCACGCCTGGATCACTGCGCTCGCAGCCAGCGATGAGGTCAAACCCGCAACAGCGCCACTACCCCTGGCCAATGAACTCGCCTCCATCACCGGCGAATGGGGCACCGGACCCACTGTGGGTGCTCCCTCCGGTGCGCCCACCTCCACAGTCATGGAACGCCTGGACCGGCTCGTGTCCCGGCAGGGCACGGACACCGCCCTGGTGGCAGGCACAGACACCCTGAGCTTTACCGAACTAGGCCAGAGATCCAACGCACTGGCCAGGCACCTGATCAGCCACGGCGTAGGACCCGGCCAGGTAGTCGCCGTCGCACTTCCCCGCTCCATCGAAACAGTGGTGAGCATCGCAGCAGTACTCACCGCGGGCGCCGCCTACCTGCCCCTGGACCTGGACTACCCCAGTGAACGCCTCGCCTACATGCTGCGCGACGCAGCACCCCACGTCCTCATCACCACCTGCGAGCTCCAAACCCAGCTGCCCTTCACCGCACACGTGGTCCTGATCGACTCACCGGTCACCCACGACGCCATCGCCCGCGAACCCGGCGGACCCATCCAACAAGCCGAACGGCTGCGACCCGTCACCCCCAACGACCTGGCCTACATCATCTACACCTCAGGCTCCACAGGAAAACCCAAAGGCGTCATGACACCCCACACCGGGCTGTCCAACCTTGTCGCGACCCATGAAGCAGGAGTATTCGGAGAAGCAGTGGACGCGCTCGCAGGCCGGACGGTCCGGGCAGCCCACAGTGCGTCGTTCTCCTTCGATTCTTCTTGGGAGCAATTGATCTGGATGTACCTGGGCCACCAGCTACACGTCCTGGACGATGAACAGCGCCGCGACCCGCAGGCCATTGTGGACCTGGTGTGTGCGGAGCGCATCGACGCCATTGATGTCACGCCGTCCCTGGGGTCACAGCTGCTCGACTGTGGTCTGCTGGCGCCGGGGGAGCACCACCCGGCCCTGATCCTCTTTGGCGGGGAGGCCGCCTCGGCGGCCTTGTGGGCCGCCCTGCGCGCGCACAGCAACTCCGGCACGCACAGCCACAACTTCTATGGCCCCACCGAATACACCGTGGACACGCTGGGGGCCTCCGTGGCTGAGTCCAGCCACCCCGTGGTGGGCCGGCCCATTGGCAATACCCGTGTCCACATTCTGGACGATCAACTTCGCCAGGTGCCTGTGGGGGTGGTGGGGGAGTTGTACATTGCCGGCGACGGCCTGGCCCGCGGCTACCTGGGCCGCCCCGGGCTGACGGCGTCGCGTTTTGTGGCGGACCCGTTTGGCTCCGGCGGGCGCATGTACCGCACCGGCGATCTTGTCCGTTGGCAGCACGACGGCCACATTGACTACCTCAGCCGCGCAGATGACCAGGTTAAGGTGCGCGGGCACCGGGTGGAGTTGGGCGAGGTGGAAGACGCCCTGGGCTGCTTGCCCAATGTGGCTTCGGCCGTGGTCATTGCCGAGGCATTGGGCCACACCAACAGGCTCATCGGCTACTTTGTGCCGGCCGCCGGCAGCGATCTGGCCGGTGCGCAGGCCCCCGAGGCGCAGCTGCGAGCCTTGCTGGCGGCGTCGCTGCCGGACTATATGGTGCCCGCTGTGCTGGTGCGGATCACGGCACTGCCCCTGACGGTCAACGGAAAAGTTGACCGCGCAGCACTCCCTGCCCCCACTGCCCCGGCGGTGGGACGCAGCAGGCCCCCGGCCAATGACCTCGAGGCCCTGGTGTGTGAGGCCGTGGCCACTGTGGTGGGCCAGCTTTCAGTGGGGCCCGACGATGACTTCTTTGTGCTTGGTGGAGACAGCATTTCTGCCATGGCAGTGTGCGGCGCCGCCCGGCGGGCCGGCTACCAGCTGCGCCCCCGCGACGTGTTCGCCCAGCGGACGCCCGCAGCCATGGCAACAGCCTTGGTCCCGTTGGAGTCCCAGCAGCGTCACACCGTGGCCGCCACTGGTGTTGTTGACGCGCTGCCCATCCAGCACTGGTTTGCCGAGAATGCTGGCCTGGACGCCCACTACGCCCAAGGCGTCTGTGTCGCCGTGCCCGCGGGGCTCACGGCGGATCTTCTCGGCGAAGCGCTGGCCGAACTTTTCCGTGTCCACCCGGCTCTGCGGGCAATGGCTCGCGGCGGGGAAATGGTGATTCCGTCCCCCGAGGTGATTCCCGGCGTCGTCCGCGGCACAGTCACGGACCGCACGGACCAGCCCCTGGCCACAGCGGACACTGAGTTCCCGGCTGCGGCACTCAGGCTGGATCCGGCCCAAGGCATCATGGTCCAGGCCGTGCTGCTCGCCGGCGAAGGGGACCGGCAGCTGGTGCTAGCCATTCATCACCTGGTGGTGGACGGCGTCTCCTGGCGCACCCTGCTCCCCGATCTGGACCAGGCCGTGACGGCTTTGCTGGCCGGCCGGCGCCCGCAGCTTGAGGCGGAACAAACCTCCCTGCGTCAGTGGGGCCACCGGCTGCGTGCCCAGCAGGAGTCACGCCGCGCAGAACTGGGCCACTGGTTGGCGCAGTTGCAGGGTGGCATGGATCCCTTGGGGCGCGGCGCCCTCGATCCGGCGCTGGACACCCACCACACTGCCGGGACTGCCCGCATCCTGCTCAGCGAAGAAGCCACTACTGCTATCTTGCACACGCTGCCAGAATCCTGCGCCGCAACGGTCGAGGAAACCCTGCTGGCCGTGACGGCGTTGGCAGTTGCCAGCCACTTTGGCCAGCATTCCCTGCAGCTGACCCGTGAATCCCACGGCCGCCACAGTGAGGTTGACGATCTGGAACGCACCGTTGCTTGGCTCACGGATGAGCACCCGCTGTTCCTTGATGTTGCAGGCATGGTTGACCAGCCGCTGTCGGAGGGCAAGGGCCATCCCGCGCCCCTACTGCGTGTGGTCAAGCAGGCGGTTCGTTCCACCCCTGCAGACGGCATGGGGTACGGCATACTGCGCTACTTGGACGGGACGAACCAGCCCGAACTGCGCGCCGCCGCGGCACAGAACCCGCCGTCCCTGCTGGTGAATTGCCTGGGCCGGTTCTCCCTAGCGGAGGGCCATTTCACCCCCGTCCAGCAGGGCACGGTTTTTGCCGATGCCTTTGCCGTGAGCCAGGACGGCGCCATGCCGCTGACGCACCCGCTGGAACTCAATGCCTTCCTCGACGGCGAACAGCTCGCCCTGGGCTGGACCTGGGCAGCCCGGTTGCTGGACGCAGCGGATGTTGCGGCCGTGACAGCGGCCATGGAAAGCATCGCCGCCGCGTTGGCGGAATGCGCCCGTGCCACGCCTGCGCTGGCGGCGGCAACCCTGGTGCCAGCCGATGTACCCGGCACGGGCCTGGACGCAGCAGCGGTGGCCCGCATCGAGTCCGGCCACGGCCCCGCACTGGCAGTGCTGCCACTGGGGCCGCTGCAGTTGGGCCTGCTGTTCCACGACCAGCTCGGCGCCCAGGGTGGCAACTACAGCTCGGTGACTGTTTTGGAACTGGCCGGGAAAGTGTCCGGCGAGCGCATGCGTGTTGCGTTGGAGCTGATGCTGGATGCCCACCCGCAGCTGGGTGCGTCCTTCAACACGGGCGCGGGCCCCGTCCCCGTCCAAGTCATACCGCACCCGGCGTTCAGGGCGCCCCTCGACTTCGCCGAAATCCTGATTGCCGACACCACCGATCCCGCGGGCGCCACGCTGGACTTGGAACGCAAGGAAGCTGCACGTGCCTTCGATGTGGAGCGCGGGCCCCTGCTGGCCGCCCGGCTGGTGTGGTGGACCGACGGTTCGGCCCGGCTACTGCTCAGCGCCCACCACCTCCTGGTGGATGGCTGGTCCACGCCGCTGATCGTCACGGCGTTGCTGGAGTGCTACAACTCCGGCCGCACGGGCACCGCCAATGCCCTGCAAAAGTACGTGGCCGCGTCCAACTCCCGCCGCGTTGTTGAGGCAGACAGGACAGCCTGGCAGCAGGCGCTTTCCGGCGCCACACCCACCTTGCTGGAAGGCACCCTGGTTCCCCGCGCCGTCGAGGGGGGACCGCTGGAATCCTCCGACACGCTGGATGCTTCGCTCTGTGCCGCACTGTCCGCCACGGCGTTAGTGCACGGCGTGACCCACAATTCCCTCTTTGCCCTGGCCCACGCCTTGCTGGTTTCCGAGCTGACGGGAAGGCCCGACGTCGTCTTCGGCACCACAGTCTCCGGGCGCGAAGACGAACAGAGCCACAACGTCATTGGCCTGTTCACCAACACCGTGCCCGTGCGGGTGCGTTTCAACCCGGCCCTGCCTCCGGCCGCGCACCTGGCCCCGCTGCAACAACACCAGGTGGAACTGCGCGAGCACGCCCGCCTTGGCCTGGCCGAGATCCAGCAACTGGCCGGCACCGGCACATTGTTCGACTCCCTGTTTGTCATGGAGAACTATCCGGCCGATGAAGAATCGCCAGATGCGGGCAGCGCCGATCTGCGGGTGGCGGCCCTGGGCAACCGCGGCTACACCCACTACCCACTCACTGTCCTGATCCTGCCCGAGAACCACGGCTACAAGGTGGTTGTGGAGCACAGGCTGGGCGCCACCACCGGCTCCACCCTGCTGCCGCGCTTCCTGGCCGCCCTGGCGCGCATCACCTGCCCTGCTGCGGAAAGTCTGGCGGCGATGGATGCGCTGCTGCCAGCGGAGAAAGCCGCCCTTGACAAGGTCAACGCCACCGGGCGTCCAGTGGCCCAGGTGACGCTGCGCGATCTACTCAATCAGGGGGGACTGTCGCATCCCGCGGCTCCGGCCCTCCATTTCGGCGAGACAACGCTGAACCATGCCGAGCTGCGCCACCACGTGGCGCAGCTGGCCGCACGCCTGCGCCGTTCAGGGGTGCGCACCGGAGACCTTGTGGCCGTCAGCATTCCGCGCTCCGCCCAATTGAGCATTGCGTTGTTGGCAGTGGTTGAGGCCGGCGCCGCCTACCTGCCCCTGGACACCGGCTATCCCCGGGAGAGGCTGGATTACATGCTGGCCGACGCAGGGCCAGCAGTGGTGCTGACGACCCCTGCCCTGGCGGCTGGTTTCCCCGCGTCCGTCGTCACCATTGTGGTCCCCGAGGAGCCCTGCATGCAGCCCACGGACACTGATCTGCGGTGGTGTGAGGAAGTGGCTGCGGAGCTGTCGCCGGCGCATCCTGCCTACGTCATCTACACCTCCGGATCCACGGGCCTGCCCAAGGGAGTGGTGGTGTCGCACGCCGCCATTGTGAACAGGCTGCTGTGGATGCAGGACGCCTATCCGCTGGACGCCACGGATGTGGTGATTCAAAAGACGCCTTCCAGTTTTGACGTCTCCGTCTGGGAATTCTTCTGGCCCTTCATCGCCGGTGCCGCCCAGCTGGTGGCCCCCGCCGAGGTTCACAAGGATCCGGTGGAACTACAGGCGCTGATGCAGCGTGGGGCGGTCACCAGCGTGCACTTTGTGCCGTCCATGCTGGCCGCCTTCCTCGCTGATGCCCCCGGTACGGTGCCAGCGGGCGTGTTGCCGGCGCTGCGCCAGGTGTTCTGCAGCGGCGAGGCGCTCTCGCGTGAGTTGAGCGCGGCAGCCCAGGATCGCTTTGGGGTGCCCGTCCACAATCTGTATGGCCCCACGGAGGCAGCCATCGATGTGAGCTTCTTTGCCGGTGCCCAGCCAGTTGACGGCCAGGTCTCCACCTCGGTGCCCATCGGCGCCCCGGTCTGGAACACGCAGCTGCACGTTTTGGACGGGACGCTGCGCCAGGTGCCCCAGGGGGTGGCAGGGGAGCTGTACCTGGCCGGGCAGCAGCTGGCCACGGCGTATCTGGGCCGGCCGTCCCTCACTGCCAGCAGGTACATTGCCAACCCCTTTGATAGCGGCACCCGCATGTACCGCACGGGTGACATTGTGCGCCGCCTGCCCAGCGGGGACCTGGAATACCTGGGCCGCGGCGATGACCAAATAAAGATCCGGGGCCAGCGCATTGAACTCGGCGAGATCGAGGCCGTGCTTGCATCCGTCCCGGGTGTGGAGGCGGCAGTCGTGGCCGCGAAGTCCCTGGGCGGTGGCACCGCTCTGGCGGGAGCGGACAACAGGTCCCTCATTGCCTATGTGGTGCCCGGCGCCGCGGCCAGCGATGCCGGCCCGGAGGAGCTTCTTTCGCTCTGTCGGGAGCAGTGCGCCGGCAGGCTGCCCGCCCACATGATCCCGGCGTCGTTCATGGTTTTAGCGGCACTGCCCCTGACCAGCAACGGAAAACTGGACCGCAACGCCCTGCCCCTACCAGCGCTGGCAGCATCGAGCGGACGGGCACCCGCCGGCTGGCTGGAGGAAACCGTCGCCGGCGCCTTCGCCACGGTGTTGGGTGTTCCGGTGGCAGGTGCGGGGGACGATTTCTTCGCCCTGGGCGGCCATTCGCTACTGGCCATGCGGCTCGCCGCCGAGCTGGGCCGAACCCTCGGCCGCAAAGTGGCCGTGGGCACCATCATGACAACGGGCACCGTGGCGGCATTGGCGCGGCGGATCGAGGGCGCCTCGGACGGGCGGGAAGCCTTTGCCGAGATCCTGTCGATTCGCAGCGGCAGCACCGACCCGGTGTTCTGCATCCATCCGGCGTCGGGATTCGCCTGGCAGTACAGGTCCCTGGCACCCTATCTGGACCCTGAACAGACGCTCATTGGCTTGCAATCGCCGCGCCCCACGGGCCCTCTCGCCACAGCCCACGATCTTGCAGAGGTGCACGCCAGGCACTACAACAGCATTCGCTCCGTGCAGCCGCACGGGCCGTACAAGCTGTTGGGTTACTCGCTGGGCGGCACCATTGCCCAGGCCGTGGCCGCACGGCTCGCCGCCGAGGGGGAGCAGGTGGCGTTCCTGGGGCTGCTGGACACCTACCCGCCGGAAGACCAGGACTGGGGCGCAGGTGCGGAGGCGGAGATTGCCGCCGAGGCGCAACGCGAACAGTTGGGTCTCGACGGCGGGGACAGCGAGTCCCGCGCGGAACAGGCCGCCATGACTGCGGAGATTATTGCCAACTACAAGGACTCTGTGCGGCTGCTCTCGGCCGCTAGCACAGACCATTTCCCCGGCCGGGCCGAGCTCTTCGTGGCCATGGCAACTGTGCCGGAGGGCTTTGACCCCGAACGCGCCTGGTCTCAGCGAGTGGACAGCTTGCGGGTCCACCCCGTGGATTGCGCCCACGAAGACATCCTGTCCCCGGCAACCCTGTCAGTGCTCGGCCCGCAACTGGCCGCGTTGTTAGCGCAGATCCCCAGTCCCACCCATCGAAAGGCTCCAGCATGAGAACCCCCATCACCAACGAACCCCGCATCACACTGCGCATGCATCCCTTGGTGCCGCGCCTGCTCCGGGTTGTTGATGCGCAAACCCTGGCCCCCGCCATGCGCCGGATAGTGTTGAGCGGTGAGGATCTGGCGCAGCCGTGCCCCTTTGAGCCCCTGACGGTCTCGGACCACGTCAAGGTGGTGTTTCCCGAACTCGAGTCGGGCGAAATTCATCTGCCCACGGTTACCGATGACCGTTTGGTGATGCCGCAGGGACGGCCGCGGCCCATTTTCCGTGACTATACTGTTCGCTCGTACGACGCCGCCGCCCGCCGCCTGACGCTCGACTTTGTGCTCCACGACCACGGGGTTGCTGGGCGCTGGGCGCAGCACGCAGCCACGGGCGATCCGCTGGGGGTGCTGGGTCCGCGGGGCTCACAGCTCTACCCGGGCGACTTTGAAAACTACCTGATAGCCGGTGATGAGACGGCCCTGCCGGCCATGGCACGCTGGGTTGAGGAACTGCCCAGCGGCGCCCGGGCCCAGGTGTTCATCAGTGTCGCCAACCCGGGTGAAAGGATCGCTTTGGCGGATCGCCAGGGCATCGAGGTCACGTATCTGGATCGTTCAGCCCAGGGTCCGGCCGTATTGCTGGACGCTATCGAGAACTTTGTCAGGCCCCAGGGGGAGCTGTTCGTTTGGGTGGCGGGGGAGGCCGCTGCCATCAAACCCATCCGCCGCCATGTGCGTGACGTACTGGCAATCCCGGCGGAGCATGCGGACATTGACGGCTACTGGAAGCAAGGGACAGCCGGGCTGGACCACCACGAGCAAGACGACGATGACTGAACCGGCCACAAGCAGGTTCCTCGCCGGGCTCGTGATCGACACCAGCCCCCTGCGCAGCAGTGCCGCATTCAGGCGCATCTTCATTGCCCGCACCATCTCCATCTTTGGCCTGGGCATGCTGGCCGTGGCCGTGCCGGTGCAGATCTTTGAACTGACCGGATCAACGCTGCAGGTGGGCATTGCAGCCACCGTGGAAGGGCTCTGCGCCTTTGCCGGGCTGCTGGTGGGCGGCGACCTGGCCGACAGGTTCGATCGGCGCAAAATCATCCTCTACTCACGCATGATCGGCGGCACGGGCTTTGCCTTGTTGGCAGTCAACGCGTGGCTGCCGGATCCCTCCGTGGCCGCCATTTACGTGGTGGGCGGAGTGGACGGCTTCTTCGGAGCACTCAGCGTCACGGCACTCATGGCGCTCACACCCACCCTGGTGCCACGGAACAAACTGGCTGCCGCGGGTGCCCTGAACATGCTGACTGTCCGGCTGGGCACCATGGCCTCACCCGCACTGGCCGGGGTCATCATTGCCGCGGCCGGGGTGGGCTGGACCTATGCTGGCGCTGCAGCGGCCACCCTGCTGACCATCACGTTGTTGACGGGCCTGCCGTCGCTGAAGCCGGAGCAGGCAGGGCCGCGCAGCCACCCCGTGCGGGCTGCCGCCGAGGGTGCCGCGTTTGTGTACCGGCAGCCAATTGTCCGCGCCGTCGTGGTGCTGGGGACACTGGAAACCATGGCCTCGGGCATTCGCATCATGCTACCCGCGCTCGGTGTTGTGGCCTTGGGTGTGGGCGCCCAGGGCACGGGGCTCCTGTATGCGGCCGTGCCGTGCGGAGCGGTTGTGGCCACCTTGTTCAGTGGTTGGATCGGCCAGGCACGGCATCCGGGCCGAGCCATGGCCGTGTTCTCCATTGCCTCCTTCGTCTCCCTGGCCGCCTTGGGCTTGAGCCGGGATCTGGCCAGTGCCTTGATTCTTTTGGCACTTTTTGGGGCCCTGAGTTCCCTCAGCGGCGTTCTGCAATACGCACTGGTACAGGCCCACACGCCCGATCACCTGCTGGGGCGGGTCAATGCCCTGTGGATGGCGCAGGAAGTGGGCGGGGATTCCGTGGGCGCACTGGGCTTGGGCGGGTTGGGCCGCGCCGTACCGGCCACCCTGGCGGTGCTGATCTTCGGCACAGTTGCCACGGTACTGGGCACCGCCGGACTCATCGGATTCGGTGCCCTACGCCGCACCGGGTCCCTCGATGCACCTTCGCCGCAGACGTTCGGCCCCGATCCCGGGCAGGCGGCTCTCTCCACTACTCCAGCTTCCGCAACGCCATGACCGAGGATGCATTCCTGCCGTCTGGCCACGTGTGGTTTGCCCAAGCAGCCGTTGAACCATCGGCAGCCCAGTCGTTACTTCTGAGTCCGGCGGAACGGTCCATGGTGGGGGCCAAACGGGACACCGTGGACCGGGACCGCTCGGCCACCGCACGGGTGCTGTTGAAACTCCTGCTGGCCCAAGAGTTTGACGTTGATCCATGCAGCGTCAGCTTGCTGCCGCCGGCCGGGGCAGGCGGCAAGCCGGTGCTCCGCCATGCCCCCGTGCCCGGACTGACCACGCCGCTCCAGGCCAACGTTTCCCACGCCGGCAGGCAGATCATTGTGGCCGTGACCCAGGGAGCCGGTGTTGGTGTGGACGTCGAGGAGCATCGAGCCACATCCTTTGCCGGCTTCGATGACGTGGCACTCTCCGCTCAGGAACGTCGGCTCGTCGCCAGCCTGCCGCCAGGATTGCGTGCCCGGCAGCGGGCGGACTTTTGGGTCCGTAAGGAAGCCGTGCTCAAGGCGTTGGGGGTGGGGTTGTTGCGAGACCCTGCCCAGCTGGACTTTGTTGCTGCCGGCGCCTGCTCCACCGCGGAAATTTCTGGTCATCCGCTGCTTGCTGTGCAGCTTGTTCAGGCTCCGCCAGGCTACTCGGCGGCGTTGGCTGTGAGGGGAGCTGCCGCCGTCGTAGGTCATGAAGCGTCATTCTCAGCTACCCACATCACGAATTACGCAACAAGAATATGGCCCATTAGGAAGTAAGGGTAGGCTATGCTAAGTTTTCAACGGCGAGCGCGCGAGAATGCGGCGCTCGAACCCTTCAGGACACATCAGTCCCATCACGCACCACCCTTCGAGGAGACGTTACTGTGAAGTTCCAGCGCACCATCCTTCCCCTGTTCGCAGCCTTTGCTGCGGCCGGCATAGCCCTCAGTGGCTGCTCCGGGGCAGGCGAGGCCAGCACCGCCAATGCCGGCGCCACCGCCGTGGCCAGTGAGGCGTCATGGCCCCGCACCATCACCCATGAGGCCGGCGAAACAGTCATCCCCGCCAAGCCCAAAAACATTGCCTCCACCTCACTGAGCGTGACGGGCACGCTGTTGGCCATTGACGCCCCGGTCACCGCCTCGGCGGCCACCAACCCCAGCGATATCACCGACAAGCAGGGCTTCTTCTCCCAGTGGGCCGATGTGGCCACCGAGCGCAACGTGGGCGTGCTCTACCCCAACCTTGAGTTCGATCTTGAAGCAGTGGTGGCCGCGGCCCCCGATTTGATTGTGGTGTCCACCTCGGGTGCTGACAGTGCGGCCGATCACTACAAGGAACTGAGCGCCATTGCCCCCACCATTGTGGTGAACTATGGCAGCCAGTCCTGGCAGGACCTGGCCCTGGAATTGGGCAAGGCCACCGGAACTGAGAGCTCTGCCGGTGCCGCCGTGGCCAACTACGACGTCCACGTCAAGGACGTAGCCGCCAAGATCAAGCTGCCTGCGGGCGAATCCAACATTGTCAGCTTCAACGGCGCGGGCCAGGACAACGGCATCGCCAAGAAGACCGGCAGTCACGCGGCCGTCCTGGAGTCCTTGGGCTTCAAGATTGCCGACGTCCCCGAAGGACTGGACACCAGCGAGAAGGCACGCCAAGACTTTGCGTTCGTCTCCTTTGAGAACCTGACCAAGGCAGCCAATGGCAACACCGTGTTCCTGCTCAGCGCCGACGATTCGCTCGTGAAGACTTTTGAAAGCGAAAAGGTGCTCGCCAACCTACCCTCGGTCAAGTCCGGCTCTGTCTACGCCATGGGTCCCACCTCGTTCCGCCTTGACTACTACAGCTCCACCCAGCTCGTTGACTTGTTGGGCAAGACCTTCAGCTAGGTTCATCCCCTAGCGCGCCGCAGCAATCCGCAACGTCAGCGTGCGGGCCTCGGGGCGAAGGGCGTAGTCTGGCCACACATCGGGCCCGCAGGAGCGCGACCCCAGGCCGTGCTGGGCGGCGTCCAGGTAGAGGTGACTGTGCCGGCTGGCGGGTAGTTCATGGGGGTGGGCCGCAGCCGTGATTTGGTGGGAGGTGTGCCGCGACAGTGTGAACCCCGGCAGCCGGCCCTGGGAATCGGCAATGGCACGGAGTCCCAGCCACGGTTCACCGGCGCTGCTAAGTTCCAGTGTCCGGATGGCGCTGCGGTGGCCGGTTTCCTGTGGCATTGAATAGGTCTCGGACAGATCGTCAATGCTCGCCGTATAGCGTCCAATCGTTGCTGCATGAGTACTGTCCGGGTAGGACTCCCGTGGTCCCGCACCGAACCAGCTGGCGCCGTCCACCGTGGAGGGCAACGCGAAGCTGACACCCACCCGTGGCCACACGATGTCCCAGCCGGAACTGGGGGCGATGTCCACGCGCAACCAGAGTTCGCCGTCCGCCAGTTGCCAGTGCTCTTGGACGGACACCCAGTGCCGGCTGTCGGCCGGGGCATAGCGGTTTTGAACAAGGACGTTTGCCTCATCGGCGGCGATCTTTTCCACGCGGGCCGTGAGCCGGTCAAGGCCCGCGGCCCGCCACACTGTTTCATTGGACGGGGCGGGGGTTCCGTTGCCATTGTTCAGCCAGGGGTCCGTTTGGTTGTAGCTGCCAAAGTGCGCACCCTTGTCGTTGTCCGTGGGGGCGCGCCACAACTCCAGCTGCGGCCCGGAGACCGGCAGCCCCGCCAGGGAGACCAGCCGGCCGTTCTCAAAAAGTGCCGTGGCCAGTGACACTGTGCCACTGGCCACGGCCAACGATGTGGCTGCCCCCGCCCACCCGGCCGGCACGGGACGGGGTCCACGTTGCTGGCCAGTTGGCGCGGCTCTTGACGAAAGGTCATGCTGGGCAGCGCAGACACTATGCCCAGCCTTGGCCCACGCCGTGTCGTGGCGCAGAACCGCCTCCACTGTCAGCCATAGCTCACCGTCAGCCGCCTCAGCAAGCCGGGGCAGTGCCATGCGCACAGTTTCTCCCGCAGCCAAAGGCCCGCCGGTGGAGGCAGCCACATTCAGGGAGCCGGATTCATGCGGCATCCCAGCCACCTCGGTGCGCCACCGCAGGGCAATGTCCGAGGCGTCGGCCGAGTGCCGCAGGTTGGTGACAGTCACGCTCAGGTGCGTTCCGCCGTCGTACGTTGCTGACTCAAAGGACAAGCGGATGGGTGCCACGATCTGCTTGAACTCGTACAAGCCCGGTGTGGGGGTGGAGTCGGAGAGGATCATGCCGTCCATGACGAAGTTGCCGTCGTGGACCGCCTCGCCGAAGTCCCCGCCGTAGGCTAAGTATTCCGTGCCGTCGGCAGTAGTGGCACGCATGCCGTGATCGCGCCACTCCCAGACGAACCCGCCATGCAGACGCGGGTAGCGGTCCACCAGATCCTCGTACTGGGCCATGGCGCCCGGGCCGTTGCCCATCGCGTGCACGTATTCGCACAGGATGAACGGCTTGGTGCGCTGGCGGGCCGATTCAGCCGGTGAGCAGCCAAGCAGCAGGGAGCCGGAGTCGTTGCGGCCGATCGAATCGGTCTCCGGAATGGAGGAGTACATGCGTGAGTAGACGTCGGTGTAGGCGCCCGTGTAGTCGCCCTCGTAATGGACGGGTCGGCCCGTGTCCCGGGCGTGGGTCCAGGCGGACATTGCGGCAAGGTTGGCGCCGGTGCCCGACTCATTGCCCAGGGACCACATCACAATGCTGGGGTGGTTCTTGTCGCGTTCCACCGTGCGCTCCATCCGGTCCACGAAGGCTTCGCGCCAGGCGGGATCGTCGCTGGGGTTGTTGGCCCAGTCGTTCTGATGGAAGCCGTGAGTCTCCAGATCGCACTCCAGGATCACCCAGAAACCTAGTTCATCGGCCAGATCCAGGAGGCGCGGATGTGGCGGGTAGTGGCTGGTGCGGATCGCGTTGACATTGAATTGCTTCATCAGGGCAAGGTCGGCCCGGGCAAAATCCTCGTCGAACACGCGTCCGCGCTCGGAATGGGTTTCATGGCGGTTCATGCCATGAAAGACCACCCGGCGGCCGTTGACCAGGAATTGATCACCCACAATCTCCACCGTGCGGAAACCGAGATTCACTGAAATGCCCTCACTCGCACTGGATACCGTGGCGGCATACAGCCGGGGGATCTCAGCTGACCACGGCTCGACGGCGGGAATGGACACGGGTGCCACATCCTCGGGGGAGTGCCACTGGACATCAAGGCCAAGCTCCGGAACTGACAAACGGATCGGAAAGGCCGCCGGGAGTGCAGTGATTTCCGGGTCGATGACTCCCGCCCCGTCGCTGCCGAAGTGTGTCCGCAGCCAGAGATCGTCAATGCCTCCCGCCGGGCGGGCCTGCAGCGTCACATCCCGGAAAATGCCCGGCATCCACCACTGGTCCTGGTCTTCGAGGTAGCTTCCAGCCGACCACTGGTGGACACGGACCGCCACCAGGTTTGAGCCGGGCTGGACGGCATCGCTGACGTCGAACTCCTGCGCCAACCTGCTGCCGGTGCCAACACCAATCTCGATTCCGTTGACCCACACCTTGTAGCGTGATTCCACTCCATCAAAGCGCAGCACAATCCGCTCCGCGCTTGACCACTCCGCGGGGAGGTCAAAGGTGCGGCGGTAGTCTCCGGTGGGGTTTTCATCGGGGACGTGCGGCGGATCGATGGGAAAGGGGAATTGGACGTTGGTGTAGATGGGGCGCCCGTACTGTCCGTCGTTCTCCAGGACCCAATGGGCAGGCACAGTGATCCGGTCCCAGTCCGTGTCATCAAGGTCCGGATCGGCAACACCCTCCGGCGGCTCTCCGGCCGGGAGTACGCCGCGGCCACCCGGTGTGCCAGGCGCCCCAGCCAACAGGCGGAACGCCCATTCGCCGTTGAGCTGTAGTGAGGGAGCATCACTGTGCAGCCATGAGCGGGCCGGACATCGCCTGCCGGTGCCTGGTCCCTGATCGGTGATGTAGCTGGCGTCCGCGGCGGCGGTGGGAATCATGGGTGGTTTGCTCCTTCGTTGCGGCCAGCGTAACACCAAACACGAACGATCACTCGTGTTTGGGGTTTGTGTGACGGCCGCTCCGGTAGGCTCTCCTGTCATGAGCACATCAGATGCCGGCAGGCCGGGACGCCGGGGGCCCTACGCCAAGTCCGAGGAACGGCGCCGTGCCATCCTTGACGCCGCCCATGCCGTGTTTGCCGCCAAGGGCTACCGTGGGGGCTCACTGCAAGACGTGGCCGGCCACGCCGGCATGAGCCAGACCAGCCTCCTGCACCACTTCCCGTCCAAGAGCGCCCTCCTCATGGCGGTGCTTGAGCGGCGGGACGAGATCACCGCAGCCATGCCCGCAGAGCCGCGCGACGACTTTATGGACACGGTGCTCCGCACCGCCCTCTACAACGAGGGCATCCCCGGGGTCATTGAGCTGTACACCGTGCTGTGCGCCGAATCCGTAACGGAAGGCCATCCCGGTCGGCACTACTTCACGGAACGGTTTGCACGATTGCGCGCCAGCTACACGTCCCAGTTTGCGGTATTGGCGCGCGACGGCCGCTTGCGCCCCGGTGTTGACCCTGCACAAGCGGCAGTACAGCTCGTGGCACTGTGGGATGGCCTCCAAACCCAATGGCTGCTGGCGCCGGAAACCCTGGATGTGGCCCAAGGTCTGCGCAGCTTCTTTGACCTTCTCGTTGTCCCTGCGGGGGACTAGGGCCGGGCTACACCTCCCCCTCGACTGTCCATTCCTGGCTGGCCGCGGTTGCCAAGATGGTCCCTTGTGCCAGCAGGGAGCCGGCCAGGGCGCTTCCCGTGCCCACGTCCAGGCACAGTCCGCTGGCCAATGGTCATGGAGTAATGGTCGTGGAGATGCCGGGGTTGCCCAACAGCTTTTCACAAGCTACCTCCTGCAGGCTGGTGCCCGCTGGCAATGGAAGTGGTGTTTGCTTTGTTAGACGACCAAAGCAAACACCACTTTTTGCTGCCAATCGGCTTGCGGTGGTGACGCTACACGGCTAGTGAAAGAGCTGAACCTCCGCCAGCCGCCGAGCCAACCCGTTCATCACTATTTGCAACCCGTATTCGAACGCTTCATCCGCACGCTGCTGCGTGCCCGGAGGTGGCGTGGCCAGGGCGGCTGCCAAGGCGGGTTCGGCCTGGTCTCCCGGCGTCCACACCACTTCCGGCGCGGCAACATCCAGCGCCGAGCCGAGCACGAAGCTGTCCAGGGTGGTGATGGCCTTCAACACTTCCGCCGGATCAAACCCAGCCTCCGTGAGCACCTCAGCCATGAGGTTGTACATCCGGGTGGTGGCCGGGTGGGAAACCGGATATGCGGTCAGCAACGGTATCAGCCTGGGGTGGCGGGCATAGCTGTTGCGGTACTGGCGGCAGGTCTCGGCGATGGTTGCGTACCAGTCGGAATCGTGGCGTGGCAGGCGAATGTGATCGGAGGCCAAGCCGCGCATGAGTTCGACGATTTCCGTTCGCCCAGAAACGTGGTTGTAGAGCGAGGACGGCCGGACTCCCAGCTTTGCGGCCAGGGCGGGGATGGTGAACTCCCCGTCGCGGTCGACCAATTCCAAGGCGCCGTTGGCGATTCGATCCACAGATAACAAGGGCATCAACGGGCGGGCCATGGCTCTCCTTGACTAGGTTCCTGGCCAACGGCAATTGCTTACCGTTGGGGGTATCAGAGTTGAATCTACCAATTACGGGGCCAAGACCTTGCATCCTGTGGCCATTGGCTCCATACTAAACGAATGCAATTCGTTTTATGTGATCCACCTCTCTTTTCCCTCGACTCCGCAGGAGCACCAGCATGATCGAAATGACCGCACTTGTTCCGCCAACCTCGTTCGCCCGCGTCAATGAACCCCGCCGTATCCCGCTGCGTGTTGGTGTTGTGCAACACCGATGGCAAGCTGATGCCGCTGCACTGCGCACCGAACTGGGCCAGGGCATTGCCCGCGCCGCCGGGCTTGGGGCCAGGATTGTGTTCCTGCCCGAACTCACCTTGTCCCGCTATCCGGCTGATGCCATTCCGACGTCGGCGCCGGGCAACACCGCTGAGGATCTGACGACCGGCCCCACCTTTGCCTTCGCCGCGGAAGCGGCGCGGGCCAACGGCGTCCACGTGCATGCATCCCTCTATGAAAGGGCCGAGGCCGGAGACGGGCTGGGATTCAATACCGCCATCCTGGTCTCGCCGGCCGGGGAACTCGCGGGCCGAACCCGGAAACTGCACATCCCGGTCACCGAGGGCTACTACGAGGACAAGTACTTCCGCGGCGGCGACGGCGAGGCGCCGTACCCGGTGTACAGCCTCGAGGACCTCAACGGAGTCCGCCTGGGCATGCCCACCTGCTGGGATGAGTGGTTTCCCGAGGTCGCCCGCCTCTACTCATTGGACGGGGCGGAACTGCTCGTCTACCCCACGGCAATCGGCTCAGAACCAGCCCATCCCGACTTTGACACGCAGCCGCTGTGGCAGCAGGTAATCGTTGGAAACGGGATCGCCAACGGACTGTTCATGGTGGCACCGAACCGCTATGGCAACGAAGGAGCCGTGAGCTTCTACGGCTCCTCATTTATCTCCGACCCGTACGGGCGGATCCTGGTCCAAGCGCCGCGCAACGAGTCCGCCGTCTTGGTGGCGGATCTGGACCTTGACCAGCGCAAAGACTGGCTTGATCTCTTCCCTTTCCTGGCCACCCGGCGCCCCGACACCTACGCGCGCCTGACTGAACCGGTGAACATTTTGCAGCCGCACGGCAGCCATGAGAGCCAATTTGCGCGCCAGGGGCGAGCATGAGTTGGCGGATGCCGGCGGAGACCGAAGCTCAGGAACGTATCTGGATGGCCTTCCCCGTAGCCGGCTACACACTGGGCGAGACGGCAGCCCAAGCTCACGAAGCACGCTCAACGTGGGCCGCGGTGGCTCACGCGGCGGCTGAGTTCCAGCCGGTCACCATGGTGGTTGACCCGAGCGCCGCTGCGGTTGCCCGGGACTATCTCTCGGCCAAGATTCAGATCGTTGAGGCGCCGCTGAACGATGCCTGGATGCGGGACATCGGGCCAACCTTTGTGATGGACGACGGCGGCAACAGGCTCGGCGCCGTCGACTGGGTTTTCAACGGCTGGGGCCAGCAGGACTGGGCCTCGTGGGATAAGGACACCCTGATCGGGGCCAAAGTGACAGCCCGCGCCGGAGCCATGCCGGTACCTTCGAGACTGGTCAACGAAGGTGGCGGCATCCACGTTGACGGCCGGGGCACCGTGCTGGTCACGGAGACCGTTCAGCTTGACCCGTTCCGCAACCCCGGCATGAGCAAGGCCGACGTCGAGGCCGAACTGGCCAGGACCCTCGGAGCCTACAACGTGATCTGGCTGCCGCGCGGCCTCAGCCGCGACTCCGATACCTTCGGCACCCGCGGTCACGTGGACATCGTCGCGACCATCCCTTCCCCCGGCGTCCTGCTGGTGCACCGGCAAACGAACCCGGAACACCCGGACTACGTGATCTGTGCAGAAATCATTGACCATCTCGCCAGTACCAGGGACTCCGACGGGAATCCCTGGCGAATCGTGGAAATGCCCGCACCCGCAACCCTGCGGGACGAGGAGGGATTCGTCGACTACAGCTATGTGAACCACCTGGTGGTCAATGGGGGTGTCATCGCGTGCAGTTTCGACGATGGTGCGGACCAGGCGGCGGTGGAAATCCTCCGCGCATGCTACCCGAACCGCCGGGTCGTCACCGTGGACGCCCGGCCACTTTTTGCCCGCGGAGGCGGCATCCACTGCATCACCCAACAACAACCCGCACTGCCCGCTGACCCCAGCGCCTTTTCGCAGTAACCCCTTCGGCGACCACCCAGTTATGAAAGGCGACAAGATGTCACCGCAACCAGGAACACTGCAGCGCCGGCTGAAGCTGCGACACATAGTTTTCATCGGCCTTGCCTATATGTCACCTTTTGCTGTGTTCGATACCTTCGGTATCGTCACCGAAGCGACCAACGGCCACGTCCCGGCGTCGTACATTATCGTCACGATCGCGGCGATTTTCACGGCCTTTAGCTATGCCAAGATGGTACGGATCTACCCCTCGGCCGGATCGGCGTATACCTACACCCGCAAGACGATTAATCCGGGCGTGGGTTTCCTGGTTGGCTGGGCGGCGTTGCTGGACTACATGTTCTTGCCGATGATCAATGCCCTCCTGGCGAAGATCTACCTCTCCGCCCAGTTTCCCGAGGTCCCCGGCTGGGTCTGGATTGTAGGCCTCATCGTCGTCGTCACCCTGCTGAACATTGTGGGTGTGAAGATCAGTGCTTCCGCCAACATGGTCATGGTGGTTTTTCAGGCCCTCGTGGCGGTCGCCTTCATTGGCCTCACCCTCAGGGCAATCCTCTCGGATAGTGCCCTGCACTTCTCCCTTGCCCCCTTCTACGCCATGGATATGGACACGGCAGGCCTGATCGGCGGCGCGTCGGTGCTTGCCTTGGCTTTTCTGGGCTTCGATGCTGTCACGACCCTGTCAGAAGAGACCATCAACGCCGAGCGGAACATGCCCCGGGCGATCATGTGGGTGGCGGCACTCGGGGCTCTCTTCTTCGTCACTGTCACCTACGTCATGCAGACCCTCGTCCCGGACTTGGCGTCCTTGGAACGCATCACCACGGAAACGGAGAGCGCCTCCGCGCACATTGCGTTGTTCATTGGCGGGGTTGCCTTCCAAACAATTTTCCTGGTCGGTGCGATCTGTTCAGTACTGGCTTCGGGCCTCGCCTCACAGACAAGTGCCGCCCGCCTGCTGTTCGCGATGGGACGGGACGGGATCCTGTTCAAACGATTTTTCGGCTATGTGCATCCGCGGTTTGGAACACCAGTGCTGAATATTCTCGCCATCGCGGTGATCGCTTTGACAGCACTGACATTGGACCTGAACTCGGCAACGTCGCTCATTAACTTCGGTGCGTTCACGGCCTTCGCCTTCGTGAACTTGTCTGTCATCGCGTTCCACCTCCGGCGCAGGGGCCAACGGTCCGGGCGGTCGACGACCGGCTGGGTCGTGGCGCCGGGCGTTGGGTTCCTGATCAATGCCTACCTCTGGGCCAATCTGGCGCCGCTAGCCATGCAAGTCGGCATTGTGTGGACCTTGATCGGCGTCGTCTATCTGCTGTGCATTACCCGGGGATTCCGGCGGCCCACGCCGGAGGTGGCTTTCGATGAAGCCGAGGGGACACCGCAACGCGAATCCGGTGTTGGAGCTGGGTTGCAGATACTTGGTGCGGGAGGGAACCAGGTTCACGGACCTTGAACCAGGCTGGTGGGGGAGAAACGCCACCATCTGTGCGCACTTGTATGAACAACTTGCCCTGTTGCCAAAATCCCACGGCGTGGGTGGGCCGCCCACCCACGCCGCCCCACTGTTCCCACTTGTCTCTACATGAACACCACTCAAACAAATGTTCACGAACAGGTGGCCTCTAGTTGGTCAACCGTTAGTAAGTGTTCCATAACCTTTTGAAGGCCGCTCAGGGAAAATCCCTGCGGCATGCAGACTTTGAAAGGCTCCATCACACAATGAAACTCTCACGCCGCTCTGTCTCCACAGTCATGTTGAGCATGGCGCTCCTGACCGGTTCACTTGCTGCCTGTTCGGCTCCCGCCGACTCCGCCAAGACCGATGTAAACGCAGGAGCCTCGGCCGGAAAGTTTGCCGTTGACGCAAACACCCTTGTTTTTGGTGTGGTCCCGGACTCGGTGGACACCGAGACCAACTACACCCCCTTGATGGACTACATCGAAAAGCAGACCGGCAAGAAGGTTGAGTACCACGAGTCAACCGACTACGCCGCACTCATCGAAGCAGCAAACGCTGGCAAGATCGACGTCGCCTCCTTCTCAGGCTTCACCTACGTCACCGCGGTGAACCAGGGCGCCAAGCTCACCCCCATCTCCTCCATCGTCACCGAGAAGGGTGCCGAGCCCGGCTACTTCTCCCAGGCAATCGTGCCCAAGGGCAGCCCCATCAAGGACATCGCCGGCATGAAGGGTAAGAAGATCTGCTTTGTGGATCCTTCCTCGACTTCCGGCTACTTGTTCCCCAGCTACAACCTGCTCAAGGCTGACATTGACCCCAAGAAGGACATCACACCGGTCTTCGCTGGCAAGCACGATGTGAGCGTTCAGAAGACCGCCGAAGGCGTCGAGTGTGAAGCCGGCTTCGCCGAGGACAGCGAAGTTGTCAAGAGCGAGAAGGTGAAAGTCATTGGCGAGACCAAGGTTCCCGGTGCCCCGGTTGTCATGTCCTCTGACCTGCCTGCGGACCTCCAGTCCAAGTTGACGGAGACCCTCAAGGAAGTCTCGATCGAGCAGATCATCGCAGCCGGCATCAAGAACGCCGATTCGGAAGCGTTCCGCAGCGTCTTCCACGAGACCAAGCCCGTCACGGATTCCTACTACGACACCATCCGCGACATCTGCAAGACCACCAACGCAACACAGTGCCAGGCAAAAAAGTAAGTACTGGAAACTAGGAGTAAAACCATGGGCCATCCCCAAAGCTTGCCGTCATCTGCCACTGCCGGCATGGAACGCGACAGGACAGTAAAAGTAGCTGCTCTCACCAAGAATTTCGGCGGGAACTTGGCGCTCGACGGCGTCGGCTTCGAGGCAGGCCGCGGAGAACTCGTGGTTTTGCTCGGCCGCTCAGGTTCCGGAAAATCCACCCTGCTGCGCCACCTGAACGGTCTGGAGGTTCCCACCTCCGGCCAGGTTCAGGTGCTCGGGGCGGAACTCTCCACCCTGACCGGAAGTTCGCTACGCCGCCTGCGCAGCCGCGTCGGCTTCATCTTCCAGCAATTTGAATTGGTGCCCTCACTGACGGTGCTGGAAAATGTGCTGACCGGCTCGCTTGCGGCGGTCCGCGGACCACGCCTTGGCCTGTTTGGCTACGGCAAGGCCCGCCGCCTCACGGCCCTTGAACACCTAGAAACAGTTGGTCTGCTGCAGCTGGCCTACCAGCGCGCGGACACTCTCTCCGGCGGGCAGCAGCAACGCGTTGCCATTGCCCGTGCCCTCATGCAGGAACCGGAACTCTTGCTGGCCGACGAGCCCGTGGCCTCGCTTGACCCCGAGTCCAGCGACCAGGTCATGAACCTGATCCGCGACATCGCCCGCAGCAAGGGCCTCACCGTGGTGTGCAGCCTGCACCAGGTGGATCTGGCATTGTCCTGGGCGGACAGGATTGTTGGCCTGCGCCACGGCAAGGTCGTGCTGAACACGGTCACCGAAGACATGACCCGCGAAGAGGCCATGGGCATCTACGGACAGGTTGAGGTGGCCACCATCACCAGCGAATTCCAGGCCATCGCCGAGGAACTGGACACCCCCGGCCACCGTGAGCGCATTGCCCGCGATCTGGCACAGGAATCAGCGGGGCACGAAGCCCCATGACCGCCACAGTACTGACCCCCGGCGCATCTAGCGGCATCGCCGCCCGAGCCCCCAAACGCAAAATATCGCCCGAACGTATCAGCGCCTCGATCACCCTTGTGGTCCTTCTGGTCATAGCCATCCAGGCCCTTGCCGCAATCGACATCTCGATTCCGAAAATGTTTGAGAGCATGGATAACGCCCAACGTTTCTTCGCCAGGGTGGGCGGCGTGACCTTTCCGCCGCTGGGGGAGTTGCTCCACCTGACAGCCCTCACCGTGGGCCTGGTCCTGTGCGGCACACTCCTGGCAGCCGTGCTCTCGGTGCCCGTGGCCATGCTCTCCGCCGCCAACACCACCCCGGGCCCGGCCTGGCGCTGGGTTGGCCGGTTCACGGGCGTACTCACCCGGGCCGTGCCCGACGTCGTCCTCGCCATGGTCTTCGTCCTCATGTTCTCCCTCGGCGCGCTGCCCGGCATTATGGCGATCGGCATCCACTCGGTGGGCATGATCTCCAAGATGTTCGCCGACGCCATCGAGCAGGTGGATGAGGGCCCCCGCCTGGCCATCCGCGCCGCCGGAGGCACCAAGACGCAGGAATTCGTCTCAGGCATCCTGCCGCAGGTCCTGCCGTCCTGGGTGGCCACCGTGCTGCACCGCAACGACATCAACCTCCGCGGCTCGGTCATCCTGGGCTATGTGGGCATCATTGGCCTGGGCCGCGAAATGTCCTACGCCTTCAAGGGCATGGACTACTCACTCGGCATGGGTTACGCGATTGTCATCTTCGCCCTGTGTGTCCTCATGGAGGTCATTTCCAGCTCCGTCCGCTCGGTCATGCTGGGCCACGCACCCACAGGCCGCGGCATGGGCGATAGGCTTGTCCGCCGCTTCGGCAAGAAGTCCGGACAACAGACCATGGCGAACGCCGTGGCTTTCGCCAACCCGAAGCAGGCGTTGGTGCGCCCGTGGACCAAAGCTCGACGACGCAATGCTGTTTGGGGGGTCACCTCCGTTCTGGTGGTGATTGGCAGCGTCCTGGTCAGCGACATCCAGTGGAGCGACTTCATCACCTTCTGGGGCAAGGTCCCCGCCATCGCCGGGCAGTTCTGGCCGCCAAGCTTCGGCAACTACGAGGTCGCCACCATGCTGGAGGCCATGTGGAAGACCATCGCCATCGCCCTGGCCGCCACCCTGCTCACGCTGGTGGGATCGGTGGTGATTGGTTCGTTGGCTGCCCGCAACGTTGCACCCAACGGCTTCATTCGTAGCGCCAGCCGCTTCATCCTGGTGGTCATCCGCGGCATTCCTGAAGTCATCCTGGCGATCGTGCTGATTGTTGTCACTGGCTTGGGCGGCCAGGCCGGAACCCTGGCCCTGGCCATCTGCGGTGTGGGTTTGCTGGGCAAGCTCATTGCCGACTCCTTCGAGGAGGTCAACCCCGGCCCGGAACGCGCCTTGGCAGCCACGGGCGCCACCCGCCTGCAGGTCTTTGCCGGCGCCACCTTCCCGCAGGGTGTGCGGTCCTTGATTGGCCACACCTTTTACCTGCTGGACACCAACGTCCGCGCGGCAACCATCCTTGGCATCGTGGGCGGCGGTGGCATTGGCTACTACCTGCTCAACGCCGGCCAGGGCTCCAAGTACGGCGTGGTCACGGCCATTGTCCTGATGATCCTGGTAACCGTTCTGGTGGTTGAAGGCCTGGCGATGTGGATGCGCCGGGTGTTTCGATGAGCTACTCAGCGGCAACCGTCTGCCAGGGCACACGCGTGACTCTCTCGCCGCCGCCCACAGCCATGGCGTGGATCAAGCAGGGCGCCAACCACCAGCTCATGGCTGTGCCCGAGGTCTACCTGGCTCCCGGAGATGCGCTGGTCGAGGTGGAGTTCGCAACCGTTTGCGGCTCCGATTTGCACACCGTCCACGGCCGCCGCAGCGCCCCCACGCCCCTTGTGCTGGGACACGAACAAGTCGGCAGGGTTGTCGCCGTGGGGGAGAACGCCCTCCGCGCCGACGGCCAGCCGCTGGCCATCGGGGACCGCGTGATCTGGTCCGTCATGGTCAGCTGCGGGAAGTGCGATCGGTGCCTGAAGGGCATCACGCAAAAGTGCCGCCAGCTGGCCAAGTACGGCCACGAGCAAGTGCGCCACGGCTGGGAACTCAGTGGCGGCTTCGCTACCCACGTCCATTTGCGCTCCGGCACAACCATTGTTCCCGTGGCCGATTCCATGCCGCGTGAAATCGCAGCACCGTTGTCTTGTGCGTCGGCGACAGCCATTGCGGCCATCGACGCCGCTGCGTCCATCATGGATCTTGCCGGGACCACCATGCTCGTCACCGGCGCAGGACTCGTGGGGCTCACTGTGGCCGCAGCAGCAACGGACAGGGGCGCACGCGTGATTGTGTCCGATCCCGACCCCGCCCGGCGGGCCAATGCCTTGCGGTTTGGTGCCCTAGAAACTGTGGACCCCATGAGCCCCGCCAGCATGCCCGATTCCCTCGAAGCTGTACGTGAGCGCCTAGGCCTCAACGACGGCCTGGACGTCTCCATTGAGGCCTCCGGATCGTCGGCGGCCGTGGCCCAGGCGATCGATTGCCTGGACATTGGCGGCGTCGCGGTTCTTGTGGGCAGCGTCCACCCGGCGGGCCGGGTCCAGCTTGACCCCGAGGCTGCGGTTCGCGGATTGAAGACCATCCGCGGGGTGCACAACTACGCGCCGCAGCACCTCATCGACGCGGTCGCCTACTTGGAGGAGCGGCACTGCGCCTACCCCTTCGCCGAGCTGGTTGGCACCAGCTTCCCGCTGGATGAGCTGGATGCAGCCATAGCGGAGGCCACCACCGGCGGCCATGTCCGCGTAGGCATCATCCCGTAGCGGCCTTCAACCCGCCGCGACTGCGCAGATAATGCCCTCAAGACCATATCTTGAGGGCATTATCTGCGCAGTCACGAGCCCAAAAGCGTGGCTAGTGAACTTTCTGGCTGGCCTGCTCCTGGTTGTCCAGGGCTGCTTCGGCCTTGGCCTTTTTGGCCGGTGCCATGAACGCGGCAATCACCACGATTCCCAGCGAGACGAAGGCCGCCACCATGAAGCCGCTGCTGAAGCCGCTGGCCTGTGCCGCAATGGCATCCTTGCCGGCCGCGGCCGCTGACACCGTTCCGGCTGTCATGACACCAATCAACAAGGCCGTGCCGGCTGCCCCACCCAGTTGCTGAAGAGTGGAGAGCATGGCAGAGCCGTGGGAGTGCAGTGAATGCGGCAGCGGGTTCAGCCCAGCCGTGAAGGCCGGGGTGAAGATAAACGCCAATGCCGTGGACATCAGCAGGTGCAGGCCCACAATGACAAGCAGCGAGGTGTTCTCATCCAGCCGGGTGTAGCCGAATAGAACCGCTGAGAGGAGCAGCCCGCCGGGGATCAGCAGCGGACGGGCGCCAACCTTGTCGAAAAGTTTTCCCACGAAGGGTGCCAACAGGCCCATGAGCAGCCCGCCCGGGAGCATGAGCAGCCCCGTATTGAGGACCTCCAGGCCGCGCACGTTTTGCAAGTACATTGGCAGCAGGATGATCACACCGAACAGGGCCACCATGGCCATGACCATCAAGGCCAGGGCAAGGGTGAACTGGCGGTAAACGAACGGGCGCATGTCCAGCAGGGCGCCGTCGTTGCGCTGCAGGCGGAGCTGCAGCAGCACAAAGCCGAGCAGCGAAACCAGCGACACACCAAGGGCCACGACGGCCAGCTGTTGGGTACCGGGATCAACTGAACCAATGCCGCTGAGCCCGTACACCAGGCCACCAAACGCGGGGATGGAGATCAGCACGGAGGGGATGGAGAGCTTGGAGGCGGTCCGCCCGGAATCAGTGGGCAACAACCGGGAGCCCAGAACCAGTGCGATCACGGCGATCGGCAGCACAAACAAGAACATAAAGCGCCAGGACAATGAGTGCAAGATGATGCCGGACAGTGTGGGGCCAATGGCCGGGGCCACGGAGATCACAATCGAAACGTTGCCCATCACGGCACCACGGCGGTGGGATGGCACCAGGTCCAGAATGGTTGTCATGAGCAGGGGCATCATGATGGCCGTACCTGATGCCTGGATGACACGTGCCAGTAGCAGGACCTCAAAGCCCGGCGCCAGCCCGGCTAGGAGTGTTCCGGCGGAAAACAGGCCCATAGCCAGGATGAAAACTGTCCTGATGGGGAAACGGGTGAGCAGATAGCCCGTTGCGGGGATCACCACCGCCATGGTGAGCATAAACGCTGTTGCCAGCCACTGGATGGCGGACGCTGAGACATCGAACTCGTGCATCAAGCGCGGCAGGGCCACGTTCATGATGGTTTCGTTCAAGATCACAACGAACGCCGAAACCAGCAGCACTGTAATGGTGGTGCGGTCCCGCGCTGACAGCCGTTCAGGCGCAGTTGTGTGGGGTTGTGACATGGATGGTTCCTGACCCTGACGATGAAAAGTGGACTGCCGAGACACCGCACGGCGAATATGTGCACATGCTGCTCGGCTCACTAGTAGGTAGCGCGCTGGGGGCCGTATCTATTCCCGTGCTTAGAACATTCCTTCCCGAGAACATTGCGATGCTTTCATCAGCGTTCACGACCTTCCACGTATGTTCATTTGCTGTTCATTTGAGCAAATTAACTGGACACGCTCGGGGTGAGCTACGTCATACTTCTGGAGAACGCTTTCCCCTGGACGGGACATGAATGGCGTTAGGGCGATCAAGGCCTCCAAGCAAAGGAAATTCAATGCAGAATTCATTCTTGTCACGCCGCACAGTCATCAAGGCCGGCGGCGCCGCGGGGCTGAGCGCCCTGCTCGCAGCCGCGGCCGCAGGGTCCGCCTCGGCGCAGACTATTTCAGGGTCCAGTCCTGCGGAGGACGGGACGGTAGTGATCGACCTAGGTCCCGCCGTGGTGCAATTCTCCCTCATGAGCGCCCAGCTGGTGGGAAATACCTTGTTCATCGGTTCACGCAACGTTGAACCGGTGCAGATTCTGGCTCTGGATCTTCCCAGCGGCAAAGTGGTGGGCCAAACCCAACTGGCCACGGGCCACACCATCCAGACCCTGTCCGTTGACACTGGCGGCACCACGCTATACGCCGGCGTGCTGCAGAAGACCACCGGCCCGCAGGCCAATCTGTTCCGTTGGGACCTCGCGGATCTGAGTAAACCTGCCGTGGCCATCGGAACGATGGGTGACCGAGACGTGCGTGACATCAGTGTGGCCCCGGACGGTCATGTTTTTGCCGTGGGTGGGGGCTCCGGCACGGCGCCTGCACTGTGGGAGTATGATCCCGCCACAGGGGCGGTGGTCAGTCGGGGTATCCCGGACACTGGCGCAACACTGGCCCGTGCGGTCGCCGCCACTGACACCACTGTCTTCTTCGGGGCAGGCAGCACAATTGGCGGCGGCGGAAACACCAGCCGCGCCTGCCTTTTCGCCTACAACCGTGCCACCGGGGCGCATTCCCGGGTGACACCGGCTGAGATGGAGAACGATCCCAGCATCCGCGACTTGGCCATCCTCGGGGACAAGCTCATCATCGGCACCGCTGCCGCCACGAATCCTGCCAAAATGGCGGCCATGGATCCCGCCAACCCCGTAAGCTACCAAATCGCCACCTCGGTGGGCGTGACGGCCAAGAACTTTGCACGATCGGGCGATGTGGTCTACTTCGCCAACGAATTTGGCCTGTATCAGTACAAGTTGTCCAGCAACCAAATATCGGCCGTCCCGTACACCGGCCCGGCTTTGGGTGAAATTTGGGGCGTCGATGCCGCGGATGGTCAGGTTTTGGTGACGTCGGGATTTGGTTTCGTTGCCGCCGTCGACCCTGCAACGGGAAGTACAGCTTCCACCGACCTGGTGGAAGCTGGTGCACAAGCGTTGCCCCAGGCAGCTATGGGCATGGCAGCTGGCGGCGGCTACATCTACGTGGGCGGCAACGGCGCCGTAGCTCGCCACTCCATGGCCGGAGGGCCAGTCACCTACCTGCGAGCGCCCGGCGAGGCGAAGGACGCCATCATGCTCGGCAGCACGCTCTACACCGGCCAGTACAGCGGCCAAGGCATCTGGAAATATAGTCCCGACGATGGGCTGCCGATCCGCCAGGTGGCCGCATTCCCGAAAGCCCAGAACCGGCCGCTGGATGTTACGTGGGACGCCACCAACAAGCTGGTCCTGGTGGCCGCCCAGGCCGACACCGAGGGTGGCGGTTCGCTCTGGAGCCACGATCCGGCGACCGGTGCCTCTAAGCACTTCATCAACCCGATCGACAACACCCAGCTGCTGCGGGCCGTGGTGGCCCAGGGAGGCGTGGCCTATTTGGGTGGGGGCGGGCCGGCCATTGCCGACGGCGGCACCATCGTGGCGTACAACCCCGTGGCAGGCGCAGAGCTGTGGCGCATCACCCCGCAGGACTCCGGCACGGCGGCGCTGGCCATCCAGGGCCACAACCTGTATGCCCTCTCCCGCAAGGGCACCATCACCGTGATTGACGTGCGCACCCGCCAAACCATCCACCAGGTCAGTATCAAGACCCTGTCCTACGGCTTCGGCGCGATGGTCACCAATCACGGCGTGGTCTATGGCGTCTCGGACACCAATGTGTTCCGCTTCGACCCCCTGACCTTCGCCGTGGAAACCGTGCTGGCTGACACCGCCGGCGGCTGGTACAGCGGATCGCACCTGACCAATGACGAGGCCGGCAACATCTACTCGCTGCGCGGGCGCAACCTGGTCCGGATTGAGGTTCCTTCCTACCCGCAGGCTGCCGTCCAAGTGGGCACCCGCACGGTGGGTCGCAACACCATGCTGGCGGTTACAGCCACCAACTCGGAGACCGTCCCGGTCGATCTGGTCATCACTACGGCGTATGGCGAGAAGCGCTTCGTCGGCGTGGAGCCGGGCAAGAAGGCGTATCACGCCTTCACGGTGCGCGCCCTGGTCATCCCCGCCGGTGAGGTCACCGTAGCCTCAACCGTTCAGGTTGGCGGGCTACCCGTGACGAGCACCAAGACCGTTACCTACTCGGCCAACTAGCCGAACTTCCAGACAAAGGACCCACCATGAAGAAGTCAACAACCACCCGCCTTGCCCTCACCGCCGCAGGCACGCTCCTGCTGGCTGGAGTTGCCAGCGCGGCCATCGCAGAAGAGAATCTCGGCGACAACACCATTGGCGTCAACGTAGAAATTGCTCCACTGACAACCCCGGGAGTCCTCGCCATGACCGTGGATGGCGCCTCCACAGCGCTGGTGGAAAACGGCTCCACGGACTTGACCCGCACGTTCACCGGCACCCTACCCACCGTGACCATCGCCGACACCCGCACCGCGGCGGAGATTCCCGACGGTGCGGCCTGGTATGTTCTGGGCTCCTCCACCGGGTTTAACGGCGACGCCGGCCAGGCCGGGATTGCTGCCGGAAACTTGGGATGGGAGCCGCGCTTGCTGGGCGGGGACGACGCCGGTTTGGTTGCCCCAGGTGACGCCGTGGACACCGTGCTGGATCAGGGAGATGACGCCGTGGGCCTAGTGGACCAGGAGCTGTTTGCCATCACGGCAGATTCGGCCGGGGCGGTCGACGGCAACTCCCAGTGGTCCGCGACAGCTGACCTGACCCTGAAGACTGCAGCCACTGTGACCCCGGGGAACTACAAGGCCACGCTGACGCTCTCTCTTTTCGAGTAGTTCGATTCGAACAACAGCCGACGGCGGTCCGCAGCCGGCACGCCCGGGTGCGGACCGCCGTCGAACTTTAGCTACATTTTTGACTTACCTGAGGGACGGAAGATTTGATGAACAATGATGTATCACTCAAACGGCGCCACCTGCTGCAGCTAGGCACGATCGGCGCACTTGGCCTGCTCATGGCCGGGCCGGGAAGTGCCATGGCTGCGGAGGCCCAAACGGCCGGGGGTCTACAGCTCACGGATCTGGGCTCCGGCATTGACAACTTCACCATGATGTCCAGTGTCATGGTGGGGGACACGCTCTATCTGGCCACCCGCAACATTGAGCCCATGAAAGTTGTGGGCTTCCATGTGCCCACACGCAAGGTCACCAGCGTCACCGAAGTGTTTGGGGAGACCACCCAGGCTCTCGCCGCGGACCCGACAGGCCGCTACATCTACGGTTGTGCACGCATTGGCGGGATCGACGCCCGGCTCTTCCGGATCGATCTCAACGCGCCGGGGCGGCCCATGGAAGCGCTGGCGCACGTGGTGGACCTTGAGCCCTTCACCATGGCCATCGCACCGGATGGGGTGGTGTTCATCGGCGGACGCGAGACCGGGCCCAAGGTGCGCCAGTACGATCCTGTCACCGGAATCCTGAGCGTCTTGGCTCTGCCGGATGCGAACGGCCAGTACGGCCGCTCCCTGCATGCCACCGAAGACACCGTCTACTTTGGGCTCAGGGCGCGGCACCCCGTCACGGGCGCCGCCGCCGCTGGCTTCTACAGCATTGACCGTGCCACCGGTGTGCCCACCAATATCCTTCCCGCGGAACTGGCCACGACCAGCGAGATCCGCGACATCACCCAGGTGGGCCAGCAACTGGTCCTGGTCAACGGATCCATTGGCGCCATCATGGACATGGCTGAACCCGCCGCCTACAAGGTGCTCCGCTCACCCCTCAGCATGGGCAAACTGCCCAAGGAAATGAACGGGCTCCTGTACTTTGCCGGCGGTCCCGGAGTGGTCGAGTACAACCCGGTCACTTCGAAGTTCAGGGGCGTAAACGATCCAAGCATCACACTGGGAGCGGTATGGGGCCTCTTCCCCTACCAGGGCAAGCTGGTGGTCGTCTCCGCATTTGGCTTGGTGGTGGAAATAGATCCGGCAACGTCCGCCTCCGAGGTTCACGATCTCATCGTGGCCGGTGCGCCCGTGGGCGCCCAACTTGCCATGTCCATCGCCGCGGGCAACGAAAGTGTCTATGTTGGCGGCACCAACGCGGTGGCCCGCCACAACCTGTCCACCGGTGAGGTCCGCAATGTCATCGGCACCGATGAGGCCAAGGACATGGTGCTGGTCAATGGAATGCTCTACACAGCCCAGTACAGCGGCAAGGGCATCATGGCCTACGACCCCAACGGCAGCAACTACGAGCTGCATCAGCTGGCCCTGCTGCCCGAATCCCAGAACCGCCCGCATGATGTGCTCTGGGATCCGGATCGGGCCAGGCTCTACTTCGGCAGCGGTTCGGATGCCAATGTCTATGGTGCCCTGACGGTTTTTGACCCCGCAACATCTGCCATCGAGACTTTCCATGCCGACCCCTTCAAGGACAAGCAGCAGGTGCGGACCATCGCCCAGTCCGGGTCCACGCTATTCCTCGGAGGGGAGGCCGTGGGACGCAGCCAGGTCCTCGCCTGGGACTTGAACACCAAAGCTGAATTGTGGCGTGTGACGTTCCAGGACGCCCCGGATGCGGTGTGCGGGTTGGTGGTCAACGACGGACTGCTGTACGCCCTGGGATTCAAGGGCAAGCTGAACATTGTTGACCTTGCCACGCATCAGGTGGTCCATTCGGCGGTGTACCCCGCCCTCATGCCCAACTGGGGTTCGCTCTCGGTGATCCAAGGCCAGGTGTATGGCATCACGAGCGCCGCCTTCTTCCGGATCACGAAGTCCAACCATGCCACGGAGGTATTGCTGGAAGGCCTCGCGGCGGATTGGTACGGGGTGCCCCGGGTGGCTGTGGATGAGCGCAACCAGGTCTACGCCATCAAGGGCAGGAACCTGGTCCGTATCACCGGACTGGATGCCCCGCAGCTGGATCTCTCCGTCGCCTCACGCTGCATTGCCGGAAAGGTGGTGGTAGCGGTGACTGTGGTCAACAGAGAATCCGTGCCTGTGGACCTGGTGATTGAGACTGGGTTCGGCAGCCGCTTCGTCTCCGGGGTGCGGCCGGGACAGAACGCGTTCCACACCTTCAGCACTAGAAGCAAGGAAACAGTCGCTGGAACCGTGACGGTACACAGCAGCAGCGCCCAGGGAACGCCACGGGCAGGCACCACAACCGTTGGCTACGGTGCCAGTTCCTGCCGCTAACCAGCACGCAGCTGCATCCAACAACTACTCGCAACAAGAAGCAGGATCCACCATGAGAACGCATCCGGCCAGAACGTGTGCCCCAGCATTTGCCGCCATCTGTGCATTGTTGATGATCGCTGCCCTGCTGTCCTGGCCGGCTGCTGCCCATGCCCAGGACGGATGGCCCAAGGATGCGCCTGTCAGCTGGTCCGTCCGCACGGCGACTGCTGCCGGCCCAGACGGGCGGAGTTGGGTTGAGCTGGAGGCAGACCCAGGCGCTGTGGTGCACCAGTACCTCGCCGTGCAGAACCTGGGCGAGGTTGATGCGACATTCCGGATCACAGCCAAGGACGGCTACTACACGTCATCGGGCCGTTTCAATATGCTGGAATCCGCGGAGCAAAACACAGGCGCCGGCTTGTGGGTGGATGTGGCGGCACGGGTCAAGGTGGCTGCCGGACAAACGGTGGTGGTGCCCTACTCAATCACCGTGCCAGACAACGCCACCCCGGGTGACCATGCCGCCGGCCTCGCTGCTTCCGTCATCAGCAACGGCACCACAGAAGGCGGCGACCAATTGCACGTGGAGAGCCGGATGGGATTCAAGATCCTGTTGCGGACCACCGGTGAGCTTGCCCCCTCTGCCGTGATTGAGGATGTTGCAGCTGCCTACAGCATGAGTTGGAATCCTTTCTCCCCGGGATCCATGGATGTTCAGTACACGGTTCGAAACTCGGGAAACACCCGGCTTCAGCTCGCGGATGCTGTCACCGCCGCCGGCGCTATAGGGTCCGGCGTGCCCCATTCTGCCGGAATGGAGCTGCTCCCTGGACAGGTGCACCAGGTGAACGTCCGGCTGGATGACGTGTGGCCGGTGTTCGTGGCCCCTGTGGCGGTAGAACTCGATGCGCAGGTGCCCGCTGCCGCCGACAACCCGGAAGCAGTGATGCCCGCCCCTGAGACGCTGCGCGTCGATGTCTTGGTCCCGGCCATTCCTTGGGCCCAGCTGCTGCTCGCGGCCGGAACACTGCTGCTGGCTGCTGGTCGGGTCCGCGGACATCGCAAACGCCGCGCCGAGGTGGCGCGGTTGATCGCCGATGCCCGCAGGGAAGGCGAACGCAGTGTCAGAGTTTAGATTCCCGCGGGCCAGACGCCGCGGCATCTAACGGCTCGCTCCCATACAGGGGGCGCCCGTGAGCAAACTGCCAACAGGAACTCAAGCGTCTCATGCTAGCGGCCATCGTCGGCGGTCAGAACCCGCGTGTCCCGGGGGAGTGCGGGACTACTGGGTCCCTTGGTTCCGTTCCTTCGCGTGATAGCCGTTGCAGGTTCACCGGCATGGTTGATGTCATATCTCAGGTTGTGACAGGTGTGGCGTAGTGATTCAACGAACTCTGCTGTTCGAGGCCGGCGACAAGACCGGGAACTGGTCCAAGGAGTACACAAAGAACATTCCTAGTGCGGATGACAGGTTCAATAGTCATTTGAAGACACCCAAACTAGAGAGGTGATGGCAATGTCCATGGAGGAGACCCTGTCGAAGCGTCCACCTGACCGGGCCGTCGTGGAGGGTCATCAGAAGCGGATGCTTGACGAGGTTCGTGCCTAAAGACTCCGTGAACTCCGTGCGACGTCCGAGTTGACTCTGGGCCCGCTTGCTGGCCGTTTGTATGACACCCAGAACAGAGGCTGACGGATCGAGCACGGAGCCATCTGTGTTGATGCCTTCTGAACATGACACGCCCGCCCAGCTATGATGTCAGGATGGGCGAGGAGAGCACGGGTCTGGCACGGTCAGGATGGGCCACTCAGGCGCGGGATTTCATCCCGGAAACGCATCGTCACCTACCGATGCTGCGCCTTTACCTTCCTTTTCGAGACCCTGCGCTCGATGACGGAAAAGACATTGTTCGATGGTCCAAGTACGTCGCGGTAGAAGATCATTCCGCCTCGCTGGATTGGTTTGAAGCGACCGACCGTATCGCCGAGGAACAGCCTTCCGTTCGCCGCCTCGTCTCCTGCATGGGCGAGCTGGATGTAGAAACCGCAAACGCCCTTCGTGATGCGATTGGCGTTGTCGAACTCCAATGTCTGCGTTGGATGGGCTACGCCGATGCACCACACACCAGCTCGCCAAGGCGAGTGTTCGGGGAGGAATACTTCGAGGCACGCCTCAGACCTGACGATGTGCGGGCCGGACGAAGGGTTCCGGAGTTCTCGTGGGATGCCGAACGGCGTCTCGCATGGGGTGGACGGCTATACCCAGACTCGTTGATCGTGGCCGCCGAGCTACCCATCTTTCGGCAACTGATAAACGATCCCCGAATCGACACGGCGTCGGTGAGAGCTGATAGAGACGACCTGCCGCCAAGCGCGGGCGATTGACGGGTTGCCCGCGGACGAATGGCTGTAACTCGTTCGCATCTTGTACTTGAAGGGGCGGCGTACGGCTCTCATACTACGGCGCGACCAGCATAGGCAGTGGTTGTACGTCCCTGAAGCGTTCGGGTGTCCAATAGTCAGGATCGTCGCTGTCAGAACTGATACTGGTTGATTCGCCACAGGTGTCATTCAGTGGTGGTGAGCACCACTCGACAAAAAAGCCAGAGCGGAGAACAACCCCGAGGACCGAAGAAGCCAGCACTAGCAAAACGTTTTTTGTTGCTAGAGCTAGTATGTTTCATTCGCTTATCCATGCTGGGTTTTCCAGTCAATGGTCCCGCCGGGACTACGGGTGAGTCAACAAGTTGCTGTGCCTGCTAGTAGGATCGCCGCATGGAGAATCCGTTGAGGCATCACGTGGCATGTGGGTTGCTCGTGCGCAATGGGCATGTTCTCCTTGTACACCGGTCTTCGGCGAAAACGTCGAATCCCAATGTCTGGGACCTTCCGGGCGGCCACCTTGAACCGGGCGAGAGTAGCCGCCAAGCACTCGTACGAGAGCTTGAGGAAGAGCTATGCGTGTCAGTTTTCGCGCCTAACGGCAGCGTCGTTCATACGCGACGTAGCTCCGACCTCGTCTTGGAGGTATGGCGAGTCGACGACTGGGTTGGGGATATTGTCAACACAGCAACGGACGAACATGACGGCATAGGCTGGTTCAGCTTGCACGAGGCAATATCTCTGGACCTGGCTGACCCAGAGTATCCAGCACTGTTTCGACAGGAACTGGCATGATCCTGTCCCGCAGGAGGTTCCTCCTACGGGACGAGTTAGCAGTCTGGCCGAGCGGAAGAAGGGCCGACTGGAATGGGCAGGCCGTCTTCGTTCGCTGGGCCGCTGGTTCAAGGCAAGATTGCAGAATTACGTGAGCTGAAGGCTTGGAGCTGCCGCGCCAGCTTGCCCGGGGTGCGACGGGCTGGTTCCTTGCCCGCTCAAGTCGTTCGAATCCGTGAGTAGGACGAACGGAGGGCCAATAGTTGGCAGCGACGGCTTCAAATCACCAGGGTATGAAAAACCGCGGATTTCCGCCAAATTCCCTCTCACCAATTCAAAAACGTGACGTCAAATGGAGTCGGAATAGACCCTGAAAATGTCAAGAACGTGATCAACTTTTCGTTCAATAACGTGAACAAAGCGTGATTCGGCCCCTCAACACACCTGGCCGAAACAGTAAAACCGCAGGTCAGAGGCCCATTTGGTGCCCCGGGCGGGAATTGAACCCACGACCAAGAGAAACTCAGGCCTCTCATGCCAACAGTGATCGTTTCACGTCAAAAACCGCGTGTTTCCGGGGGAGTGCGGAACAACAGGGCCCCTTTGACATGCCAAGGATTGCCGTGGGTTTTCGTTCAATAACGTGAGTAAAACGTGATGAGGTCCTGCAGCGTAGCGC
>NZ_JBTNDR010000018.1:0-74407 GCF_054510895.1 Arthrobacter sp. HLT1-20
CCTCCCCTCCCCCCCCCCCCCTCTCGCCCCCCACCCACACACGCGAAACCCCTCTTTTCCCCCCCCCTCCCCCCCCCGGCGCTCGGTCAGACTCGGTGGGGGACGGGACGGGATGGGACGGGACGGGCTACTTCTTTGGCTTGGGTTTGCGCACGTGCGTTCCCCACAGGAAGGCAAGGTAGGACAGTGTCAGCTGGGCCGGGAACGCCACGGCGGGCACACCGCCGGAGATGAGGCAGATCAGCACCGGCAGGAACACCATAAGTGTCAGGTCCGGACCGGACAAGAAGGAGCGGATGGCCCCGGTGGGGATGGGGCCCGTGGGGGACGCAACGGCCGGCATGTTCCAATCCGGTGCCGGCCTAAACGCTGCCCGCAAGGTGACCGCACCCAAGCCCGGACCGGCAAAGAGCGCCAGAACCAGCAGGTCAGGGGAGCCCACGCCCAGGGCCAGCAGCAAGCCAAAGCACACGGCCGCCCACAGCGTCATGGCCAGGGCTGGAATCACAAAGTGCACCCGGTGAACCGTCTTGGCCGGCAGCGGCATGAGTGCATCAACGGCTGGATTGCCTGCGGCAAAGCGGGCGGTTGCGCCAAGGGCTGTGGCAGCAAAATACGCGCACAGGAAAAGCACCACGGCAATCAAGACCGCATTGCCTAGGAATTCAACGGCAGCCAGCGACGCCGGGATGGCGGCCAGCACCAGGACACGCAACAGGGTGCGTGGGGAGCGCAGTGCCATGGTGGCGTGGGTGCTGAGCAACGTCTTGATGCTGCGTGAGGCAGCTGAGCCTTTCTTGAAAACCATGGGGAGCCGTAGCGTGCTTCGGCCCACGGCGGGGCCCGTGCTCAGGGAGCGTGAGAGCTCCGTGGCATCCATGGACAGGAGCGAGCTGGCAGCGTACGCGCCCGCGGCCGCACTGGCCTTCAGCTGTGCCGTGGTGATGCGCTCCAGGTTCACATAGACCAGGGTCAGCAGTCCCAGCGCAAGGGCCACTACCAGCAGCGGCCAGCGTGCGCCGTCGGCCACCAACAGGGGCCAGCTGGTGGGGAGGTACTCCATCCAGGCAGTCTGCCCGGCCGTCACTGCACGGGAACCTGCCACATTGTTGTACAGGGCCGTGGCCACCAGGGTCAGCGGAGCCACCAGGGTGATGGCCCCCATAACGGGCTTGAGCCACGCGCCGGAGTTGGTGATTTGGCACCACCCCGCCAGGCCGTACAGCAGCCAGGCCAGGCCCACGCCGCACAGGGCCGCCAAGGCAATGTTGCCGGGGGCTGGACTAGTCGCCATGCCCAGGGCCAGTGGCACCACCATCAGGATGGCGGCAATGGTGGGCCAGAGCAGCGATTTCAAAAAACCCGGCTGGATGAAACCCCTGCGCCGCACGGGCAGCCCCAGCCACCACGCGGTCTGCGGCAAGGTCATGGCCACCGGTCCCATGGTCATCTCAACGCTCAGCAACGCTGCAGCCAGGGTCAGCAGGACTGTGGCGCTCGCCTGCAGCAGCGTCACGGAGTGGAAGCCCGGCGCAACGGCCATGGCGGCGAGGGCTGATTCGGTGCCCACACCCAGACTGTGGCGCAGGGCAACAATGAGCGCCCCTGCCATGGCCAGCAGTGTCAGGGCGCCCAGGATGGAGGTGTACACCTCGGAGACAAGCTCCATCAGGCCACCCTCGGTGCGGCTCAGCCCGGCCTTGAAGGTGTACTGCCGGATTTCTTTCGCGCTGAAGCGCTCACGTGTTTGCAGGCTCATGGGTGGCTACTCCGCGTACGGGTTCTCGGAGGCGATGGCGGCGGCCGCACGTTGGGGCGTCATGACATGGATGGTGTCGGCAATAAAAAGGGCCTTGGTGGCCACTGTGGTGAGGAAGTCCGGATCATGGGTGACTACCAGCAGTGCCAGGCCGGCATCCACCTCGGCCCGCAACCTGGCGGCCAGCTTGTGCCGCATGGCGGTGTCCAGGCGCTGCTCGGGCTCGTCAAGGACCAGGAGGGAGCGGGGACGCACAAAGGCAGAAGCCAGCAGCATGCGCCGGCGCTGACCCGAGGAGAGGTTGTACGGCCGTGAGGTGGCCTGCCCGGTGAGTCCAAAGAACTCCAGTTCCGCGGCTATGACCTCCTCGACGTCCTCCACCCCGTGCCCTGCGGACACAATGGCCAGGTGCTCCTCCACCGTGAGGGCGGGGAAGAACGCGTCGTCATCAAAGACCACGGCCACTTCACGGCGGAAGTTCAGGGTCCGATCATCCACCTCGGCGCCGTTGATGAGAGTCACCCCGGAGAGCGCCTCCAGCTGGCCCACCACCGTTTTGACAACAGTGGACTTGCCCGCGCCGTTGGGACCCACCAGGGCAAGGGACTGGTGCGAGTGCACACTGAAACTGACCACACCACAGACGGGGTTGCCGCTGTAGCCGGCCTGGAGCTTCTCTGCGCGCACCACATCCTGGTGCTGGGCCGGATTCGAAAGAGGGGAGGAATTGGATACTTTGCTCATCACCTCGAAGTATAGGCTCGCGGCCCCGCGCCGAACATTCAGCCTCAACTTGAGGGTCAAGGCTCAAAACCCAATACGGTCAAATGTTCAAAACATGCCCGCCCAACCCGGTAACCTTGTCACTGGAAGTGATGTAAGGACAAAGCAGCGAAAGTGTGGACTGACAGGTGAGCAACGAGCAGGGTGCAACGGCACTCGTGGGCGAGGACGTTCTGGGCCCAACCGGACGACCCCTGACGGAATTCCCCGAGCCCCCGGTTCTTACCTCCCACGGCCCGGCACGCATTATTGCCATGGTCAACCAGAAGGGCGGCGTGGGAAAAACGACGTCGACCATCAACCTGGGTGCCGCGCTCGCAGAAGCAGGCCGCAAGGTCCTCCTGGTCGACTTTGACCCGCAGGGCGCGCTCTCTGCCGGCCTGGGCACCAACCCGCACGAGCTGGACATCACCGTCTACAACGTCTTGATGGACCGCAAGGTGGACATTCGTGACGCCATCATTCACACCGACGTGGAGAACATTGACATTCTCCCCGCCAACATTGACCTCTCCGCCGCCGAGGTCCAGCTGGTCAACGAGGTTGCCCGCGAACAGGTCCTGGCCAGCGCCCTGCGCAAGGTGGAGGACGACTACGACGTTGTCCTGATCGACTGCCAGCCCTCCCTGGGCCTGCTGACTGTCAACGCGCTCACGGCAGCCCACGGCGTAATCATTCCGCTGATTTGTGAATTCTTTGCCCTGCGCGCCGTTGCTTTGCTGGTGGAAACCATTGACAAGGTTCAGGACCGCTTGAACCCCGGCCTGCAGGTTGATGGCGTCCTGGCCACCATGTACGACGCGCGGACCCTCCACGGGCGTGAAGTGCTGGCCCGCCTGGTGGAAGCGTTTGGGGACAAGGTGTTTGAGACTGTCATCAAGCGCACCATCAAGTTCGCCGACGCCTCCGTTGCGGCCGAGCCCATCACCTCCTACGCCGCCAACCACCAGGGCGCCGATTCCTACCGCCGTCTGGCCAAGGAACTGATCGCCCGGGGCGGCTCGCCCTAACTTGCTTTCGCCATCACACGCCGCGGGGATCGCGGCACGTACGCAGGCCAACAGCCCCCAGCGTTTTGAAGTCCGGCTGGATAATTTCACCGGTCCCTTTGACCTGCTCCTTGGCCTGATTGCCAAGCATGAATTGGACATCACGGACGTGGCCATCGCCACCGTCACGGATGAATTCATCAGCTACCTGAAGGCTCTGCAGGAACTGGGGCAGGAGTGGGCGCTGGATGAAGCCAGCGAATTCCTGGTCCTGGCCGCAACCCTTTTGGATTTGAAGGCTGCCCGCCTGCTGCCCGCCGGCGAGGTGGAGAACGACGACGACCTGGCCCTTTTGGAGGCCCGTGACCTCTTGTTCGCACGGCTTTTGCAGTACAAGGCCTTCAAGGAAGTGGCCGCCCTGCTGGGCGCCGAACTTGACCGCGAAGCGCAGCGCTTCCCCCGCCAAGCGGGGCTGGAACCGCACTTTGCCGCGTTGCTGCCGGAACTGGTGTGGAGGCACACCCCCGAACAGTTCGCGCAATTGGCCGCCAAGGCCATGGAGCCCAAACAGGCACCCATCACCGAGGTGGGCCTGGCGCATTTGCATGTGCAGCCGGTGAGCGTGCGGGAGCAGGCGGCCATCATGACGCTCATGCTCACAGCCGGCATGCCCCACGACGGCGATCCCGGTGCCGCCGGCTGGCTCGGCGCCCCGCTGTCCTTTGCCGCTCTGAGCGCCGACGCCTCCTCCTCCATGGTGGTGATTGCCCGGTTCCTGGCCCTGCTGGAACTGTTCCGGGACCAGGTGGTCACCTTTGTACAGGCCAATCCGCTGGGTGAGCTGCTGGTGCGGTGGAGCGCTGGCGCGCACCACACCCTGGCCACTGACAGCGACTTTGACGATGAGGGTCCGCGCGGGCAGGCCCATGGAGAATCCCCGGAACGTCAGCGCGCGGAGGTGCCATCATGAGCGAAGAATCAAACACCGTGGACGCATCCACGGCTGCGCCCGAAGAGGCTGCGGAACTGCTGGAAACGGCCCACGGCGTAAGAGCTGCGCTGGAGGCCGTGCTCATGGTGGTGGACGAGCCTGTCACCGAGGAAGCCCTGGCCGCCGTGGTGGGTTTGCCGGCTGCGGCAATACGTGAGCAATTACACGAACTGGCACGGGAGTACGACGGCTATACTAGGAAGGGTGACACCGTACCGGTTCGCGGCTTTGAACTTCGGCAACTTGCCGGAGGTTGGCGTGTTTATTCACGAGCTGCTTACGCCGATATCGTGTCACAGTTTGTTGTGGACGGCCAGACAGCCCGGCTCACGCAGGCGGCCTTGGAAACGTTGGCGGTGATTGCTTACCGCCAACCAGTTTCGCGGGCCCGTGTTTCCGCCATTCGAGGCGTAAACGTGGACTCCGTGGTGAGGACGCTGGCGCAGCGCGGACTGATTGAGGAAGTGGGCACCGATGAGGTGTCCGGGGCATTCCTGTACCGCACCACGGCGTACTTTTTAGAACGGCTGGGGATGGGTAGCGTGGATCAGTTGCCGCAAATTGCGCAGCACCTGCCCGGTCTGGAAAACCTTCATGAAATCGATGATTCACACTTTTAGCTTGACCACAACATTTAGTACTTTAAGGATATTCCCATGACACCGACACCGTCGCACCGCTCCGGAAACTCTTCCGGGCAGAACCAGCCGCGTGGAGGTAATCCGCGCTCTGGCGCCCCCAAGTCCGGCGGCTACAAGGGCGGCGCCCCCAAGTCCGGCGGCTACAAGGGCGGTGCCCCCAAGTCCGGCGGATTCAAGTCCGGCGGTTACAAGGGCGCCGGCTCCAGCGAGGGCGGCTACCGCTCCGGCGGCTCCAGCGAGGGCGGCTACCGCTCCGGCGGCTCCAGCGAGGGCGGTTACCGCTCCGGTGGTTACAGCAAGTCCGGCGGCTCCAGCGATGGCGGCATCAAGCCCGGCGCCCTGCGCGCTGCCGGCTACAACTCCGACAGGGCGGCCAATGCTGCCAAGGCTGCCAGCGAGGGCGGTTTCCGCTCCGGCGGCTCCAAGCTGGGCGGCCCCAAGTCCGCCGCCAGCAAGCCCGGTGCACGCAAGCCCAGCCAGACCGGCGCCCGCCCGTTTAAGAACGAGCAGTACGGCCGCACCGTCACCTCCAGCAAAAACCGGCCCACCGAGCAGAACCGCCGTCCGCTGACCACCACGGACGACATTGACATTCACAATGCCGAGGGTGTGCGCCTGCAGAAGGTCATGGCCATGGCAGGTGTGGCCTCGCGCCGTCTGTGCGAGGACATGATCCTTGAGGGCCGCGTCCAGGTTGACGGCGTCACAGTGAACCAGTTGGGCCTGCGCGTGGATCCGGCAACCGTTGACATCACAGTTGACGGCATGACCATCCAGACCAACGACCAGATGGTGTACATGGTGTTCAACAAGCCCAAGGGCGTTGTCTCCACCATGGATGACCCCGAAGGCCGCCCGTGCATCAGCGACTTCCTCAAGAAGCGCCAGACCGCCGAGCGCCTCTTCCACGTGGGCCGCTTGGATACGGCCACCGAGGGCCTGTTGCTCCTGACGAACGACGGCGAACTTGCCAACCGCTTGAGCCACCCCAAATACGGTATCCCCAAGACTTACCTGGTCCAGGTGAAGGGCCCCATGGCGCAGGGTGTTGGTGCCCAGCTCAAGGACGGCGTGGAGCTTGAAGACGGCTGGCAGCGTGTGGATTCCTTCCGTTTGGTGGACTCCACCCCCGGCCACGTCTTGGCTGAGGTTGTTTTGCACTCCGGTAAGAACCGCATTGTGCGCCGCATGTTTGACGCCGTGGGTTACCCCGTGGAGCGCCTGGTGCGCGTCAAGTTCGGCCCCATCGCCTTGGGTGACCAGCGCCAGGGCAGCGTCCGCGTTTTGGGCCGCCACGAGGTGGGTTACCTGCTCGCAGACGTGGGAATGTAAACAAACCCATGAATCCTTCGCACTTATTGGGGCCCGTGCTGGTTCTTGGCAGTGGACTGCTGGGAGCCAGCATTGGGCTCGGGCTGCGTGCCCGCGGCGTGGATGTGGTGCTCAGCGACCCCTCGCCGTCGGCGCAGGCAGTGGCCGTGGACATTGGCGCAGGGCGTGCCTTTGACGGTGCCGAGCCGCTCAATCCTGAGCTGGTGGTGGTGGCCGCGCCGCCGGACGTCAGCGCCACAGTGGTGGCCGCAGCCCTGCGAAGGTACCCGTCCGCCGTCGTAGTGGACATTGCAAGCGTCAAATTTGCTGTGCTGGAAGAACTTGGCGCCCTGGTGGGTGCGGACATGGATTTGCTGCAGCGCTATGTGGGCACCCACCCCATGGCCGGGCGGGAGCGTTCCGGGCCGGTGGCTGCGCGCGGGGAACTGTTCAACTCGATGCCGTGGGTGCTGTGCCCCTCTCAGGTGAGCAGTGCCCACGCCATCAAGGTGGCCCATTCGCTGGCCATTGACCTGGATGCCGTGGTGTTCCGTTTCACTCCCGAGGAACACGATGAAGCTGTGGCGCTGGTTTCGCACTTGCCGCAGATCATGTCCTCCCTGGTGGCCAGCAGGCTGGCGGAAACGCCGGCGCACGCGCTGTCGCTGGCGGGCAACGGCTTGCGCGATGTCACCCGCATCGCCGCCAGCGACCCCTCCCTGTGGGTGCAGATTTTGGGGGCCAATGCCCCCAAACTGCTCACGATCATGGAGGGTGTCCGGCTTGATTTGGACCGCCTGATCAACACGCTCAGCGCACCAACAGCCCCGGGTGCGCGCCTGGATTTGGCGCAGCTCATGGCTGAAGGCAACGCGGGGCAGAGCAGGATTCCCGGCAAGCACGGCGGCCCGCCTCAGCAGTATTCGTGGCTGACGGTGCTGGTGGATGACAAGCCTGGGCAGATTGCAAAATTGTTGACCGAGATCGGTGAGATTGGCGTCAACGTGGAGGATCTTCGCCTGGACCATTCGGCCGGGCTGCAGGTGGGGATGGTGGAGCTTTCGGTGCTGCCGTCCAAGCGTGTGAATTTGGTGCAAGATTTGACGGAACGCGGTTGGAAGGTCATTCAGTGACAGCTAGTGTGCAGTTGCGCCAGGGCAAGCCCCTGGTAATAGCCATTGACGGGCCCTCGGGATCCGGCAAATCAAGTGTCAGCAAGGCTGTCGCGAAGCGGCTTGGCTTGGCGTTCCTGGACACCGGTGCCATGTACCGGGCGCTGACGTGGCATTGCCTCAACGGCCGCATTGACTTGAACAATGCAGCCGCCGTAGAGGCTGCCGCCCGCACCATCACCCTTGAACAAAACCTCACCCCCGACGGCGAGTTCGTTAAGGTCAATGGCATCACGGTCACGGAACCCATCCGGGATCCCGAAATTTCCAAGAATGTCAGCGCCGTGGCCACCAACCTGGGTGCGCGCAAGGAACTGGTGCGCCGCCAGCAGGCCATCATTGCCCAGTGCGGCCACCGCATTGTGGTGGAGGGCCGGGACATCACCACAGTGGTGGCCCCGCAGGCGCAGGCCCGCCTGATCCTGACAGCCAGTGAGGAAGCCCGGATGCGACGCCGGGGAATCCAGTTGGGCGGCACCCAGAGTGCCGAGCAGCTGGTCCAGCAGGTTCTTGCACGCGACGCCAAGGATTCCACAGTGGTTGACTTCCAACGCGCGGCGGATGGTGTCTACACGGTTGATTCCTCGGATCTTGACTTCGAGGAAACTGTCACGGCGGTTATCAATGTGGTGCGATCGGCTGTGAACGAAGGTCCCGCTGCATGAGCCCTGCGGTAAAACCACTGTGGAGCCTGAGTGCGGCCCCGCCGCGTTGGAAGACCCGGTGGAGCCGGCCGCTAGGGCGGGTATTGGACCATGTGGTGTACAAAACCACTGTGCACGGCCGGGAAAACATTCCAACGTACGGTGCGGTGGTGTTCGCCGCCAACCACCTGAGCTACCTTGACGGCCCCGTCATGGTGGGTGCGGCAAACCGATATATGCATGTCATGGTCCGCCACGACATGTTTAAGGGATTCCTGGGCTGGGTATTGCATGCCTCGGGTCAGATTCCCGTCAATAGGGCAGGGGACAGGGCGGCATTGCAACATGCCAAGGCTGTCCTTGACCGCAATGACTGCGTGGGCATTTTGCCCGAAGGCACCCGGGGGACCGGGGATGCCGCAAGCATGAACAGCGGGGTGGCGTGGCTGGCACTGAACTCAAGTGCCGTCGTCGTCCCTGTCGCCATCCTGGGAACCCGGGTTGAGCGCGAACATCGAGACAAAATTCCGGCACCTCGCCGGCATCTGCATGTGGTCTTCGGAGAAGCGATGACCATTGAACGTGAGCCGGGAGTTTCCGGGCGTGTTTCAATGGACAGAGCAACCGATGCGATCCGTCTGCGGCTGGCAGCCCATATTGCTGCCGCAGTAGCGGTCACAGGCCAGGATTTACCTGCGGATGACGACACACCTCTTAAGCAAGAAGGACAGTAACCATGAGCGACTCACAGTCTGCCACGCGCCCCGATGAGGGTGAGTTTAGTCACCGGGACTACGAGCCCACGGGAGCTGACCACATTGCTGAGCGGCTTGCGGAAATCACCGACGAGGACGCCGAAGCCCGCGCCGCCGGCCTGCTCGCAGGCCTGGCCAACTACGAACTCGACGAGGAAGACGCCAAGCTGCTCTCCGGCGAGTTCGACGACGGAACCAGCGAAGACGCGCTCCGCCAGGACCCCGTACTAGCCATTGTAGGCCGCCCCAACGTGGGCAAGTCCACCCTGGTGAACCGTATCCTGGGCCGCCGCGAAGCCGTCGTGGAGGACACCCCCGGCGTTACGCGTGACCGTGTCCAGTACCCGGCCACCTGGAACGGGCGCAACTTCACCCTGGTTGACACCGGCGGTTGGGAAAGCAAGGCCCGCGGCATCGACCAGCGCGTGGCTGAGCAGGCTGAAATTGCCGTGGAGATGGCCGACGCCGTCCTGCTGGTGGTTGACTCCGTAGTGGGCATCACCGCCTCCGACGAGGCCATTGTGCAGATGCTGCGCAAGTCCAAGAAGCCCGTCATCCTGGTGGGCAACAAGGTTGATGACCTGGTCCAGGAAGCCGACGCCGCCTCACTGTGGGGCCTTGGCCTGGGTGAGCCGCACCCCGTCTCGGCTGTGCACGGCCGCGGTGTTGCCGACATGCTGGACGTTGTCATGGACGTATTGCCCGAGTTCTCCGCCGTCGCCGGCATTGAGCGCACAGGCGGACCGCGTCGCGTGGCCCTGATTGGCCGCCCGAACGTTGGCAAGTCCTCCCTGCTGAACAAGCTGGCCGGCACCGAACGCGTTGTTGTTGACAACGTTGCCGGCACCACGCGCGACCCTGTTGATGAGCTCATTGAACTGGGCGACCGCACCTGGAAATTCGTGGACACTGCAGGCATCCGCCGTCGCCAGCACATGGCACAGGGCGCCGACTTCTACGCCTCCCTGCGCACCCAGGGTGCCCTGGAAAAGGCGGAAGTTGCCGTAGTCCTGCTGGCGGTGGATGAGGTGCTCAGCGAGCAGGATGTTCGCATCCTGCAGCTGGCCATCGAATCCGGCCGCGCCCTGGTGCTCGCGTTCAACAAGTGGGACCTGCTGGACGACGAACGCCGCAAGTACCTGGAACGCGAAATCGAGCAGGACCTGGCCCACGTTGAGTGGGCACCACGGGTCAACATCTCAGCCAAAACCGGCTGGCACAAGGACAAGCTGGTGCCGGCCCTGGACCTGGCGCTGGAAAACTGGGACCGCCGCATCCCCACGGGTCGCCTGAACGCGTTCCTGGGCGAATTGGTGTCCGAGCACCCCCACCCGGTCCGTGGTGGCAAGCAGCCGCGCATCCTGTTCGGCACACAGGCCTCCAGTCGCCCGCCGAAGTTCGTCTTGTTCACCACGGGCTTCCTGGACCCCGGGTACCGCCGCTTCATCACACGCCGTCTCCGCGAGACCTTTGGCTTCGAGGGCACGCCCATCGAGGTCAGCATGCGCGTGCGTGAAAAGCGCAGCAAAAAGAAGTAAGAATGCGCTCATTTCCCGGCCGGCAGCAACTCCGGCCGGGAAGTGAGATGGCCATCACATGTGGATTGGTCAAAGTGCCCTAAAATATGGGGTAAACTTTTTGTCGTTGGTTCAGCCGGTGAAGATATCTTCTCCGAGGTTGAGCTTTCGGGCTGTAGCGCAGCTTGGTAGCGCACTTGACTGGGGGTCAAGGGGTCGCAGGTTCAAATCCTGTCAGCCCGACCGAACAAAAACCCGCTGCTTCTTAGTTTCTGACTGAGAAACAGCGGGTTTTTTGGTGCTTAAACGCTTGGCGCTATCGAAACGGTTATCCGCTGTTGATTTATCGAGCGCGGATCACCATTTCGGCGTCGCTGACCGGAACGTCTAATTGGTTCCGGCGTCATCCTAGACTGGTGGCACGGAGACGGCGGAGTGAAGGGTGCAGGAAATGGACAAGTACGACGTCAAGAAGGCTCACAAGGAGCTCTTTGCGCCCAGTGCCAAGGACTTTTCCCTCGTTGACGTGCCCTGGGCCCAGTACCTGGCCATTGACGGGCACGGCAACCCCGGGACGTCGGCCGCCTACACCGAGGCGCTCGAGGCTCTCTACGCCACGGCCTACGGCGTGAAATTCGCCAGCAAAAACGGACTGGGGCGGGACTTTGTGGTGGCGCCGCTGGAGGGGCTGTGGTGGGCGGCAGATATGGGCGCATTTACGGCCGGGGACAAGGACCAGTGGGATTGGACCATGATGATCAGCCAGCCCGGCTGGATCACCCAGGACCTGGTGGCGGGCGCCGTCGAGCAGGCTGCCGCGAAGAAGAAGGCCCTGCCCGGCCTGGACCGGCTGCGAGTCATGGAGTTGGAAGAGGGGCTGTGCGTGCAGATCCTCCATATAGGTCCGTACGACGACGAGGCCCCCACCCTGGCGCGCCTGCACGAGCGCTTCATGCCGGCGAACGGACTGGCCTTCAATGGCAAACACCACGAAATTTACCTGGGCGATCCCCGCCGTGCCGCGCCGGAGAAACTCAAAACCATTCTGCGCCAGCCAGTAGTCCGCCGCTGAAGCCTGCCCTTCCTGGACCCGCAGTCAGGCAGCGAATAATTTAACCGCCCCCAAGTGCTGTGCAGCCGCCGCGCCCCGGGCTACCATGACCTCATGCGCTAGTGCGGTCTCACACTGTGTCAGCCCATGTGCCTGTGGGTGGCTTCGGTGCCCCTTCCTTGGCGGGAATCGGCGCCGGATACGGTATCCGGAACTGTGTTCTTTGGAGTGCGTCATGAGCAATGGTCGAATCCTGACAGCTGTGCTGGCCAGTATTGTGTTGATTCTCGGGGCGGGACCCTCCCTGAGCCCGCTGGCGGCGAACCTTGCCGGCACCGCGTCCGTCCAACCCGCCCAGCTGCCAGCGGCGCCTATTCCCGGCACACCAGGCGAACTTCACGTCACGGCAGCCGGCGACTACTCCAGCAGTGCCGCCGCGGCAGGGGTCATCTCAAGAGTGGGGACCATTGCCCCCGACCTGCACCTCGCCCTGGGTGACCTGACGTACGGGGCCACCGGGGCGGAGCAGCAGTGGTGCGACTTTGTCACCTCACGCACCGGCGCAGGATTCCCGTTCGAACTCATTTCAGGCAACCACGAGAGCAACGGCCAGAACGGCAACATCAACGACATTGCGGCGTGCCTGCCCAACCAATTACCCGGCGTTGTGGGGTCCTACGCGCGGCAGTACTATGTGGATGTTCCGGAACAAAACCCGCTGGTCCGGTTCGTCATGATCGCACCGGGCATCCCGTTCTCCGACGGCACCTGGGACTATTCCGTGGGCAGCCCCCGCTACAACTGGACCGCGGCAGCCATAGACGGCGCCCGCTCGGCGTCGATCCCTTGGGTGGTGGTGGGGATGCACACTCCCTGCCTGTCGATGGGGCAGTATGTGTGTGCCTCGGGTGCTCCGATCGCCAATTTGCTGCTGAGCAAGAAGGTGGACCTGGTGCTCAACGGCCATGAACACCTGTACCAGCGGACCAAGCAGCTGGCCACCTCGGCCGGCTGCTCCGGGCTGGTGGTCAACGTTTTCAACACCGCCTGCGTCGCGGACGGGGACAACTCGCTGGGCAAGGGTGCCGGCACCGTCTTCACCACGCTTGGCACCGGCGGTGTCACCCTGCGTGACGTCAATGCTGCGGATCCTGAGGCGCCCTACTTTGCGGCGTCGTCCGGGCTCAATGCCACACCCAGTCATGGTTTGCTGGACCTGAAATTCACGGCCACCAGCATGACTGCTGGATTCGTAGCCACAGCTGGATCATTCCAAGACAGTTTCAGCATCGCCCCGGCCGGGGCCAACGTGCCGCCCACGGCGGCCTTCACCAGTTCCTGCCTTGCCCTGGCTTGCAGTTTTGATGCGGCGGCTTCGACCGATCCTGACGGCAGCATCGTCAGCTACGCGTGGGACTTCGGCGACTCAAGCAGCGGCACCACCCAACCGGCCAGCAGGACTTATGCGGCCCCAGGGACCTACCCGGTGACCCTCACGGTGACCGATAACGCAGGTTCCAGTCGAAGCGTCGTCCAATCGGTGACCGTGACCGATCCGGTGGTGGGTCTGCTGGCGCAGGATGTTTTTGACCGGACAGTCACCAACGGTCTGGGGGTGGCCGACACCGGCGGGCCCTGGTCCACCACCGGCAGCGCGGCCAACTACTCAGTTGCCGCAGGGACAGGGCGCATCCGCATCCCGGCGGCCGGTGGCGGCCTCAACGGATACCTCGGAACGGTGTCCTCATCCGCCACAGAACTGTATCTGGAACTGGCAACCGACAAGCCGGCCTCTGGTTCGGGCCTCTATGTGAGTGGCATCGGGCGCAGAATTGCTGTGGCGGGGGAGTACCGTGCAAAAGTTCTTCTGGCCGCCAACGGGTCCGTGGGGTTGTCCTTGGTCAGGACTGCCGCGAACGGTGCCGAGACCACTATCCAATCATCTGTGACCATTGCCGGTCTCAACTACGCGGTGGGCGATAAGCTGGTTCTGCGTTTGCAGGTGACGGGAACGTCGCCCACCACCATCAGGGCCAGGGTGTGGGAGCTGGGCAATCCCGAGCCGACCACGTGGCAGCGCAGCATCACCGACACGACTGCGGCGCTGCAAGGACCAGGCGGTGTGGGCGTAGCCACCTACCTCTCCGGCACCGCCAACAACGCTCCGTTGACGGTGCTCCTGGACAACCTGAAGGCAACAGCACCTTAATTGTGGGTGCTAGCTCCGGACCCGAGGGGCGGCAACGCCGGCGAGCTGGTGCGCGTCCAGGGCAAACAGGTCCTGCGAACCTGCCGTGGCGGCTCCCAGCAAACCGGTCGACGCCGGGAGCAGCTGCTCCGCATAGAACCGGGCCAGCACCAGTTGGCTCTGCGCCAAGGACGCATCGTCTGTGGCGGCGGCTGCCAGAGCCGCCCGGGCCAGCATCCACGCGCCGGTGCACAGTCCCCACATGCGCAGGAACGGCGTCGAGCCGGAAAGGACCGCATTAGGGTCAGTGGTGCCCGTGCGTAACATCCAGCGGGTGGCCTCTTCTAGGGCGTCAAACGCCCGGCCCAGTTCCGCCCCGATACTGGCGAACGCCGCACCGCCCTGGGTCAGCTCGGTTTCAACCTCACGCATGGAGGCGAGGAACTCCAGGACGGATGCCCCGCCGCGGATGCCGAGCTTGCGCCCCACCAGGTCCGCGGCCTGGATTCCGTTGGTGCCCTCGTAGATTGCTGCAATCCGAACGTCCCGGACGTGCTGGGCGGCCCCGGTTTCCTCGATGAAGCCCATGCCGCCCTGGATTTGGAGCGCAAGTGACGTCAGCTCGTTGCCCAGGTCCGTGCCGAACGATTTGCAAATGGGGATGAGCAGGCCAACGATCTCGGCTGCCCGGGCACGCACGGCCGGGTCCGGATCGTGGGTGCTCCTGTCCACGTAGCTGGCGTCGAGCAGCATGAGGTAGCGCATGGCGGCCAGATGGGCGCGCTGTGTCAACAACATGCGCCGCACGTCCGGGAAATCGATGATAGCCGAGCTGGTTCCGGACGCCCCGATGGCCAGTCCTTGCCGGCGCTCCTGCGCATAGGCGAGGGATTGCTGGTAGGCCCGCTCTGCAACGGCCAGGCCCTGCACGCCAACCCCGAGCCGGGCACTGTTCATCATGACAAACATGATGCGCATGCCCAGGTTCTCCTCGCCGATGAGATAGCCGGTGGCGTCCTCGTAGGAAAGCACACAAGTGGGGGAGGCATGGATTCCCATCTTGTGCTCAATGGACACTGTCTGGACGGTGTTGCGTGCACCGAGTGAGCCGTCGTCGTTGATCAGGAACTTGGGCACAATGAAGCAGGAGATGCCACGGGTTCCCTCGGGGGCTCCGGGCGTGCGGGCCAATACCAGGTGGACAATCTGTTCAGCCATGTCGTGGTCGCCGTAGGTGATGAAGATCTTTTGACCCGTGATGGCGTAGCTGCCGTCGGCCCGGGGCACGGCACGGGTGGTGAGCGCCCCGACGTCGGACCCGGCCGCGGGTTCGGTCAGGTTCATGGTGCCTGTCCATTCACCGCTGATCATCTTGGGCAGGTAGCGCTGCTTGAGGGCGTCGTCGCCGTAGTGCAGCAGGGCCTCGATGGCTCCCTGGGTCAGCAGCGGGCACAGCGAGAATGCCATGTTGGCGCTGGTCATGAGTTCCTGGATGACAAGGCCAACCGTCCGCGGGAATCCGCCGCCGCCATACTCCTCCGGCAGTGGCACCGAGCCCCAGCCGGCGTCGACGTACTGCTGGTAAATCTCCTTGAACCCGCTGGGTGTCACCACCGCGCCATCGGGCAGCAGCCGTGACCCTTCGGTGTCGCCTTGGCGGTTGGTGGGCGCCACAACCTCGGCCATGAACTCCCCGCACTGCTCCAGAAGCTCCATGACCGTCTCAAAGTCCGCATGCTCGAATCCGGGGAGTTTGGCGATGCTGGGGTATCCCACAACATGTTCCAGGGCGAAGGCAATGTCGGCAAGGGGAGGCTGGTAGTGGCTCATAAACGCCAGCGTACATCGGCCCAATTGTTTTGTGGGGGATTCTAGTTACCCATCAGTAATGTGTCGCGCGCCACAGGATGGGGGTGGGCGGTCTCGCGGGAAATCCGTCCGCAAGCCTCGACAGTCACTGCGCATCCTTGATCTACTGGTTTCAAGGCTGCGGCACAGGAATTCCATCAAACATTAGGGAGCAGGCATGCGTCAACGGGGGACAACCACTGTTTGCACGGCCATCGCGGTGGCGGCGGCTTTCACGCTTTCGGCATGCACCGAGCCAACTCGGTCCTCCGTGGAGATCAGCACGGGAAAGGCACCCGGCCAGGACGTCGTTGCAGCTCCGGAAGGCTCTGTTGAGACGGCGCTGCAGGAGCTCCCGGACATTGTGGCAGCGGCCCTGAAATCTTCCAACATCCCCGGCATGGCAGTCGCCGTGACGCACAAGGGACGGACGGTCTTCGCCCAGGGCTACGGCGTCAGGAAGCTCGGGGAGGCGGCAGTCATCGACCCGGGCACCGTTTTTCAAATCGCCTCGTTGTCGAAACCACTCGGCGCCACAGTGGTGGCCTCCCAGGTATCCAAGGGGGTCCTGGGCTGGGAAACGCCCATCGCCACCCTGATGCCCAGTTTCACGCTGTCGGATCCATGGGTCAGCAAAGCTGTGACTGTGGGTGATGTGTATTCCCACCGCTCGGGCCTGCCCAAGGCCGCGGGGGACAGCCTGGAGGACATCGGCTACGGCAGGGCCGAGATCCTGGAGCGGCTGGCATTGGTGCCGCTGGATCCCTTCCGCATCACCTACAACTACGCAAATTTCGGCATGACGGCGGGGGCCGAGGCTGTGGCCATGAGGGCCGGTGTCGCCTGGGAAGACCTGGCCCGGGATGAGCTGTACGCGCCGCTGGGCATGGGCTCAACCAGCTCCAGCCATACCGACTTCCTGGCCCGCGACAACCGTGCCACCCTCCATGCCAAGACTTCTAGCGGCTTCGCCGCCCTCTATGAGCGCGACGCCGACGCCCAATCACCGGCCGGAGGGGTCAGCTCCAGCGTCCAGGACCTGGCGAATTGGATGGAACTGGTGCTGGGTCAGGGCACCTGGAAGGGGCGGGAACTCATCAAGGCCCAGGCCCTGCTGCCGGCCATCTCCGCCCAGACAACCTCGGGCCATTCGGCGTTCCCGGACCAGCGAGCCGGCAACTACGGATTCGGCTTCAATGTGGGCACCCAGCCCGGGGGCAGGGTCAGCCTGGGGCACTCGGGTGCGTTCGTCCTGGGCGCCGGGACTGCCATGACCATGATTCCCTCCCTTGACCTGGGCATTGTGGTGCTCACCAATGCCGCACCGCTGGGGGTGGCCGAGGCCGTGGCCGCTGGTTTCATGGACTACGCCCAATTTGGTGCCAGCCACAGGGACTGGGTACGCGACTACGCGGGGGCTCTGGCGGGTCTCACGGCCCCTGCAGGGGATTTGGTCGACGCCACGGCACCCACCAACCCGGCGCCGTCGACCGCGCTGGATTCCCTGCTTGGCTCCTACGTCAACGCCTACCACGGCCCGGCCACAGTGACGTTCGACGCCGGAAAACTCACCGTTGCCCTGGGCCCGAGTGGCACGTACGTGCTTGCGCTGGAGCATTGGGATGCGAACACGTTTGCGTTTGTCCCCACGGGCGAGAATGCACCCGCCGGGTCCCGCTCCTCGGCAACGTTTGCCCAGGACGCTGTGGGGCGGCCAACTCTGCGCCTGGAGTTCTTTGATTCGCAGGGCTTGGGGACCTGGGTGCGCCAGTAGCGCCTGCCCTGTCCGAATGGCTAACATTCGTCATCGGGGCCCTGGTGCGGGCAATTAATTCTTGACGGGCAGGGACGGTGCCGAGGATGCTTGTCAGTACCACTGCGGTGCGGGGATCGATGGCCAGTGGTGGCACCGTTGGATGGGTTTCCTGGAGGACCTGATGGACGAGACTGAGCGCCTAGTTTGTTATTCAGTCTCGTTGGCCGACGGCGACAATCCAGAAGGGCTGTTGCATCAACTCGAACGCAGCCTGGCCAGCCTCCGCCGCCACAACGGGACCATCGCCGTCGTCGTCTTCCTGTACGGCACACCCACCCCGCACCTTGTCCGGATCTGTGCTGAACAACGCGCCTGCCTGCAACTTCAGGGCGACTACGCGCACCGGCTGGCGGAATTGTGTCCACGAGGCTGGCCCGTTCTGGCCAGGTACCCCACGCTGCACAAATTTCTGAACAACACCTGGCTTGCACACACTCCTGCACAGCAGGTGCTGTACAGCGACTGCGACACCGTTTTCCGGGCCGACGTCGAGCACCTGTTTCGAAGCTATGGGGATCCCGACATCGTAGCCCGCGAGGAGGTTCACAGCTCGCGCAGCCACCACGGTCCGGACACCTCGTTCCTGGACGAGCCAGCGTTGGGGCGCCTGTGCACCGCCATGGGGGTGGCCGCGGTACCCCCGTTCAACACCGGCGTGGTCCTGCTCAACCACCGGATCTGGGTGGAACTTTCACGTGTGGAGGGCTGGTTTGTTGAGTGCGCCTGGCAGTTGCTGCTGTGGATGTCGCTGCACCCGGGGCACCGCACCGATGCCCGCTTTGGGATGCTCGACGGCGTCGAGGGGGCCTCCCAGCTGGCCACAGCCACGCAGTTGGACCAGGCGCTCCCGTTCCCCTCGGCCAACCAATGGATCCTGGAAGAGATCGCCACGTGGCTTGCGTTGGGGGCCCTGCCCGCTCTGCGCACCGCAGATTTCAGTCCAGCGGATGTGGCACAGAACGGGGAATTCACGGCCACCGACCCGGACCGGGCCGGCTGGACGTTGTGCCACTACTACTCGGGCAATCAAGACAGCATTACACGCTGGCTCGACGGCAGCCTCGCCAGCAGTCATTGACATCGATCATCAAGGGTAAACGATTATAAGGGGAGAGTCATGGTTAGCAAACCAGCAGGCAAAAAGAGCGCGAGCCCAGGTGCGGCCCACAGCGGAGGAAAGGGCAAAGCAAAGGCGTCCTCACCGCCCACGGAAAACCAATTCCCAGACCGCATCTTCGCCATGGCTTCGCCGCTGTCCGCCAGCCTCTCGATGTTCACCCCGGGCCTGGTGCCCACCGTGGACACGCTCGGGCTGCACGTCTCCGACGACGACGTTGTCGTGAGAGCCATGGCGGCTCTCAGTGAAGCAGGCTTCGAGGTGCTCCAGGCCACCAATCTGATGGTCAACTTTTGCGGCCCGCGCGCCTTGTTTGATTCGGCGTTCGGCGCCCACCTCTACACCCAGGAACGGCTCGTCCACAAGCCTGGTGGAGTCGAGGGGTTGGCCACTTTCATCGACAACGCGGACACGGAAATTTCGGGTTTGATCGATCCGGCCGGGACAGCCTTTGCGGGCGTGCTGGACGGCATCGCCATCGAGGAACCTTACTACCTGCACACGGCGGACTCGCTGCCGCCGACAGTCAACTATTTTCATTTGAACGTCCCCGACGACGTGTCCGTGGGGCTCAACGCCGAACAGCCGCACCGCACTGGCATCACCGGCAAGGGTGTCAAGGTGGCCATGGTGGACACCGGATTCCAAACACACCCGTTCTTCACCGAGCACGGCTACCGGGTGCAGCCCACAACGCTGGGCCCGGGCACGGCTGACCCCACTGTTGACGAGAACGGGCATGGGACCGGCGAATCGGCCAACATTTTCGCCACGGCACCAGATGTCACGTTGTACCCCGTCAAGACGGCGACGGCGACGGGCGCACTCGTCAACGTCACCGCAGCCTTCAATGCCGCCGTGGCCCTGGAGCCTGACATCATCACCAACAGCTGGGGATCCGACCAGCAGAACGGCCCGTTGAGTGCGGCCAACCAGGCACTGGCGGCGGCCGTCGCTGCTGCTGTTTCTGGCGGAATTACTGTAGTCTTCTCGGCTGGGAACGGCGGCTGGGGATTCCCAGGCCAGCATCCGGATGTTATTTCCGTCGGCGGCGTCAACCGCGAACGCAACGGGGCGCTGCGTGCCTCAAACTACACCAGCGGTTTCATGTCCAACATCTATGCCGGGCGGCGGGTGCCCGACGTGTCGGGCCTTGTCGGCATGCTGCCCCGGGCCATGTACATCATGTTGCCCATCCCCGAAGGGTGCGCCATCGACGTCGGCAACGGCGGCGGCACACACCCCAACGGAGACCAGACGCTGACCACCGACGGCTGGGCTGCCTTTAGCGGCACCTCGGCTGCGGCGCCACAGATTGCAGGAGTCTGCGCCTTGATCCGGCAAACGTGCGCCAGGTTGAATCCGGCCGCCATCCGGGACATCCTCATGACCACGGCCCGGGACGTCACCACCGGAACCAACCATCCGAACCACGGCAACGCTGCCGTAGTTGGCCCCGACACCGCCACCGGCAACGGTCTCGTGGACGCCCACCGGGCGGTGCTCATCGCCAAGTTGCGCTGCCGCATCGTGCGCCCGGTTCGTCCACTGCCGCCGATTGGGCCCATTGTTCCCATCATCCCGTTCCGGCCGCCGTTGGGGCCGATTGTTCCGGTGGGGCCGATCGTGCCCATCATCCCGTTCCGGCCACCCGTTGGGCCGATCGTTCCGGTGATCCCGTTCAGGCCCCCGTTTGGCCCGATCGTGCCCATCCTGCCTTTCCGGCCGCCATTTGGGCCGATTCCTCCGATCATTGGACAGGACGACGACGGGCGGGGCGAATCTGAGGGGATGCCGTTGACAGACCATGACGTGGCGGAGATCGAACGGTTCATCATCGAGTCGCCCCAACCGCCGGAGCTCTGAACTGTGGGCGAACGCGGGGAGCTGGTTGCGCTGGTGATCCTGCAATCACCAGCCGGCCCGCCTCTGGACAGCGAACTGACCGCTGCGGGGCTGGCCCGGCACCTGCCGGGGAGCGCCGCCGTTGCCGCGGTCCAAACCGAATTGGCCGCAGCCGGGTTCGCCGTCCATCAGGCAGTGGGCCTCTCGTTTTCCATCGAGGGGCTTGTCAGTGATTTTCAACGGTACTTTGGCGTCACACCAGTCCAGTCCACGGATGGTGGCTGGACTGCTGGCGGGGGTACCGAGCTTCCGCTGGACGGACTGCCGGACCACGAACGGGCCTTGGTGCGCGCCGTGGTGTTTGAACCACCGGCAGAATTGATGGGAGGTGACGGGTGAGCACACAGCTGCGAAGCGAGGCCGCGGATCGCCTCGCCATGGGCAACCTGGCTCAGGGCGGGGGAGTGATAGTGGTGGACGGGTTGCCCGGGGCGGCGCAGGCCGCCGAACTGCTGGCCGAGGCCATGGTGCTGTATCCCGGTGCCGACGAGCAACGGGTGGACCAAGGCGACGGGGCCACCGGCCGAGGGGGAGCACCTCCCCGGCAGCTTTTCACCTCAGGCGGTGGACTCGTGCAGGATGCGTTCTATGGCGCCCCCTGGCTGTCCGGCTATTTGTCGACGCTGTGCGGTGCGCCGGTTTCACCCACCGGAGGGCGCGGCAGTTACAGCTACTACGTGCGCCCGGGTGACTACTTGGGGCTGCACCTGGACATCGACGCCTGCGACGTCACCCTGATCACCGTGTTGCGCGATGATTCGCCGCCGGATGATCCGGCCGGGGCGCTGCTGGTCCACCCCGGCTACCGGGGTGCGGACCTTGACGCGGTGCGCAGGGACCCGAGTGGTGGCGCGGGCATGGTGAAAGCCGTCCCGGGGCAGAGCATTGTCCTGTTGGGCGGGATGGTGCCGCATGAAACGGTTCCTGTCGCTGAGCATGGCCTGCGCATCATTTCGGCGCTGTGTTTCCGCGCCGGCTGACGACGGATTCACGGTGAAAGTCACGGCGACGATGCAGGAGCGTCCATGAACAACGAGCCTGTGCTGGCCGAGGGGATCGGCATGGGCGGATTGGCCCGGCGTCATGGACCAGTCGCTGCCGGTGTCGGGACGGGTTGTTGCGGTACGACTGACGGCACATTTACCGGCAAAGTGACCTTGACCTCATTTGGCTATTTCAATGCCTATGATCCTGCCGCGGGCAGGTATTGTTCTACGTAGCCAAGGCGCCCTTCTCAGGGTTAGCGGCGGTTAGGCTCGTACAGTATCTCGCCGATGCTGTGCGGGTCGCCCTAACAAATTCCCCTCGGGGACCTTGTTGACAGCAGTAAATGCCGTACATGCACCTCTAGCTCAATTGGCAGAGCAATTGACTCTTAATCAATGGGTTTCCGGTTCAAGTCCGGAGGGGTGCACCAACGAGAACCGCTTCGACACCTGTAGCAATGGGTGTTGGAGCGGTTTTTTGTTGTCCTGAGGTGTCCCGGGGGCCGTTGTGGACATTCGCTGTAGGCCTGCCATGGGCAAAAGTCCACAACGGCCCCCGACGCGGAAAATATGTCATGCACAAGCCTTGGCAATAACGTTTTGATCTCATTGGGCACCTCGGCCATGGCCTGACTGTAGGGTGATAATTGCTCAGCGACGGACACGCTGAAGCCCTCACCACCAAGACCAGCCCAGGGGACGATGCGGGACCATGAAAACAGCACCCGTTGTGACCTTGCGCGAAAGTCGCGGTCAGGAGGACCTGGAAGAACTCACTAATGTCTGGCGTGACTCCGTGGAGGCAACACACCACTTCCTGCCCCTGGACGTCATTGACCGGCTGGAACCGGTGGTTCGCGATGACTACCTGCCAAACCTCAGGGTGCAGGTGGCCGAGCTCAACGGCTGCATTGTGGGGTTCATTGGCATGCAGGCCCAGCAAATTGCCATGCTCTTCGTGGCCGACGAGGCGAGGTCCATGGGCATTGGCAGCCAACTCATTGACTGGGCCAAGGAACGGTTTACAGCCTTGACCTTGGATGTCAACGAACAAAACCCGCGGGCTGCCGTCTTTTACATCAGGCGCGGTTTCACGCCGCGGGGCCGCTCGGAAACCGACGCCCAGGGGCAGCCGTTCCCGCTCCTGCACATGGGCTGGTCAGCCGGGCAGGCGGACTAGGCTCGCGGCTTCAGAGCAGGTTTCCCAGCCAGTATCCCAACGCCGCAGCACCAACAGTGGCCGCCAAGGTGCCCAGTGCGTTGGCAGCCGAGGCCAGAATGCGCTGGTCCATCAGCAACCGGATGGTTTCATGGCTGGTGGTGCTGAAGGTGGTGTAGCCGCCTAGGAACCCGGCACCCAAAATCAGGGACCACTCCTGCGGCAACAGGACCCCCGCTGCCGCGGCGGACACCAGGCCCAAAGCCAGGGATCCGGAGACATTGATGCTGAAGGTGGCCCAGGGAAAAGTGGTTTGCAGCTTGTGGCCAATGAAGCCGTCCAGGGCAAAGCGGGCCGCCGCGCCCACCCCGCCGGCAACAGCAATGGCCAGAAAAACAAGTGGTGTCATCGCTGATCGCCTGCTCTCAACGGGCTTTCGCTGGCGCCCGCCAAGGTGCCCACTGCCATCCCTGCCCAGGTGGCCAGTGCCCCAAGCAAAACTGTCCCCAGGCCATAGGCGGCCGCCCAGAACACTCCTGCGGAGCCGGCCAGCAAGACGACACCCAAGGCCAGGGTGCTGTAGGTGGTGAAGCCGCCACAAAAGCCGGTGCCAAGGAGCAACCGCAGACGCCTGGCGGGCTGTGGGTGACCCGGGGGCATGGTGGACAAGGCTGCATAGAGCAACCCCAAGAGGAACGCACCCACAAGGTTCGCAAGGACTATTGCCCAAGGGATCGCACCGGCGTCGGGCATCCCTAGGATCAGGCCCTCGCGTGCCGCCGCGCCAAGAGTGCCCCCAAGCGCCACCCATGCCAAGGACTGCGGCCGCAGGAACGGGAGGCTCACGTGGCCGCCGGCAGCTGGTGGTGCGTGGGGATGACCAGGACGGCCCGGTGTTGTTGGCGGGCAAGCTTGGCGGCGACGGAGTGACTGAAGACCTGGCGCAGCGAGGCGCGGGCGTCGCCGTGCGTACCCACCACGATCATGCCGGCGGCCAGGGTGTTGGCGCAGCGGGTCAGGGACTGTGCTGGGTCGCCAGCCAGAAGTAAAGTCCGCCACGCGACGGGCACGCCGGCCAGCTGTTCCGCCAGCGCGGCCGCAAGCCGGGTGGGGAATTGGGCATCGGCGTCGTCAGCGAAATCGGGGTCAATGGGCGCCGAGGTGACGCTTCCGTCCGCGGCCTCGCTGAGAAGGTACCGGGCCGGGTTGGAATAGGCGCACACCAGCGGGCACCCCAAGGCGGTGGCCAATTGTGCCGCCTCATCCAGCACTACGGCCGGCTGTCCGGGGTAGACGCCCACCAGCAGGCAAGTCATTGACGCACCCATTTAGGCCAGAGGTGTTTCAGGGGGAGTACCGGCACCGGAATGGCCGGCAGGGCCGGGAGGGCCGCCCGGGTGACGGCGGTTGGCGCGGGCTGCCGCCTTCTGCGCCTTTGCGGCGGCACGGGTATCCTCGCGGGCCTGCTTGTCAGCCGCCTTGGCGTTTTCTTTGGCCGCGCGTGCCTGGGCCAGCTCTTCCTCGCGGACAAGCTTTTGTGCAGCCTTGTATTCTCGGATTCTCTTGCCACGGCGCAACAACATGCGGCCCAGAACTATCACGGCCACTCCGCTCATCACACCAAGCACCATGAAGAGCTGGCTCCAGGTGCCGAACCAATTGGCGTTGCTCGTGGCCCAGATGGCCCGCGCGTCGGTCGCAGTTCCCGTGTTTCCGTACAGGACTGCCAGGGTGAGCAGATTTGGCAGGGTGAGCAGCAGGCCCAGGCCCAGGAGGAAAATTCGTCCCCACTTGTTCAGCTTGCTGCGGCGGGCCTGCCACACCAGCAGAACGGGAATGAAGGTGAAAGTGAAACCGTAGAACAGTCCCAGCGGAATGCTGTTTCCCAGCTGGCCGCCCACCTGGTCCCGAATGGCATTGGCCCACACCAGCGGTACCGTGACCGAGGCGATGAGGTAGGTAACCACCAGCAGTGCGGCCGCGCCCACGCCAAAAATGGTCAGGAGCAGCCACTGCGGCAGGCCGGCCTTCGTGTTCTTGTTCCCGTCGGCGCCCTGCGGGGTCGATGGAGCGCTGGCCGGAGTGGGGGATACGGAATCGGTCATAGCTAAATCATCGCAGAGATGACGCCGCTCGCGGAGAAAAGTCGGACCAGTTTTGCTAGAAAGTACCTTCGACTTGTGAATAATGCCCGCACACTAAAGACTGGTAATGGTTTATGGAAAGCAACGATGTTCCAGCTCCGTGTTCTACTAGTTCCACATGTTTTTTGATTAGTCATATTCTTCGCCCGGCCGCGATGAACCCTGAAAGGTGCCCACCATGAGCAACATTCCCGCAGACTTGTCCTACACAGCAGAGCACGAATGGGTGTCGGCGCCCTCCGCGGACGGTGTGGTGCGCGTGGGCATCACCGATTTCGCCCAAGATGCCCTCGGTGACGTTGTTTACGTCCAGGTGCCCGAGAGTGGTAGCGACGTCACAGCCGATACCGTGGTGGGAGAGGTTGAATCCACCAAGAGCGTCAGCGACATCTACGCCCCCCTCAGCGGTGTTGTCAGTGCCCGCAACGAGGCACTTGATGCAGATCCGTCCCTGATCAACTCCGACCCTTACGGCGCCGGTTGGTTGCTGGAAATCACCCTTTCCGACGCCGCCAGCTACGGCGCTTTGCTCAGCGCAGCCCAGTACCAAGAAAAGGTAGGCTAGGGAGACTAGGACTGATTGCGCGGTGTCCGCTGCTCCACAACCACGGGGCAAGCGGTGCCATGCAGGCCTTTCCCAGCCAGCGCTCGTACGTTTGTAGTACTTGGGAACTCAACAGAATTCCCAACATCATTTTCTGCTAGGAGGAGTACCAATGGTTGACAGGAGTAATGACGCCGGGGTTACGGGTCAGGCGAACTCCCAGGACCAGCCTGGTGCCACGGACACCACCTCAATTGCGCTTCCATCAGTGGCAACAGGGGGTCCCACATCGGTTCCCGTGCTGGCACCGGACGAGCAAAATGCCGTGAACTCGCTGCCCGCCGGTTCCGCACTTCTCATTGCGCACGTTGGACCCAACGCGGGGGCGCGGTTCCTGCTGGACAGTGCCGTCACCACGGCAGGGCGTCACCCGGACGCAGACATCTTCTTGGATGATGTGACAGTTTCGCGACGTCACGTGAACTTCATGAAGTGTGACGGCGGTTTTGAGGTCCTCGACGCTGGAAGCCTCAACGGCACCTACGTCAACGGCGACAGGGTTGACTCGGTGCGCCTGCGCAACGGCAATGAAGTGCAGATCGGCAAGTTCCGCTTGACGTACTACTTCAGTGCCAGCGAACCCGCTGCCGACTCCTAGGGGCGAGGGTGGCAAGTGTGAACGCCGCTGCCGGACGCCGATTGGTGGATGTGCAATCCACCAATCGGCGGAACGGTGCTGCCGCCGTCTTGAACATTGGTGAGGTCCTGGCGCTGCTGACCACGGACTTCCCCACTGTGACGGCATCAAAGATCCGATTTTACGAGGAAAAGGGCTTGATCAGCCCGCAGCGAACCCCTGCAGGGTACCGGCAGTTCCGGGAGTCCGACGTCGAACGCCTGCGGTTTGTGCTGGGCCTCCAACGCGACCACTACCTGCCGCTGAAAGTCATCCGCGACTATCTCGATGACCTTGACGCCGGCCTCACGCCGCAAAATCTTCCCCCCGGCGTCTCCGTGGCGCCGCGCATGGTTTCCGACGACATGGCCCGTGAACTCAAGGGCAGGTCGCGCCGGTTCACCCCGGAAGAGCTGCGCCGCGAATCCGGTGCCAGCGAGCAGCTGTTCGAGACAATGCTCAGCTACGGACTGGTGGAATCACACAGGGGAACCTTCGACGACCACGCCCTCAAAGTGGCCCAGGCCTGCACAGCGCTGGCCGCGCACGGCCTGGAACCGCGGCATCTGCGTCCCTTCCAAGCGGCGGCGGACAGGGAGTTTGGCCTGGTGGAGCGCGCTGTGGCGCCCTTGTCCTCACGCAGGGACAGCACCTCTGCTGTGCGTGCCGCGGAAGCCGCACGCGAGATAGCAGAGTTGTGCCTGGGTCTGCACAGCGCCCTGGTCCATGCCCGCATCGCGGACATGGAAGCGCCGTGATTGAGTTAACCATTGTGGGGGTGCGGATCGAGATGCCCTCTAACCAGCCTCTGGTGCTGCTGCGCGAGCTTCTGGGTGACCGTCACATTCCCATCTGGATTGGTGCTGCCGAGGCCACGGCCATAGCCATGGCCGAACAAGGCGTGGTGCCACCGCGGCCCCTGACCCATGATCTGCTGTGTGGTGTTGTCCTGGCCCTGGGCCACAGCATTGTCCGGGTCAATCTGACAAAAGTTGAAGACGGCGTCTTTTACGCCGAGTTGCTGTTTGACGACGGCACCACTGTGAGTTCACGCGCCTCGGATGCCATAGCCATTGCCCAACGGGCCCAGTGCGCCATCTGGGCTGTGGAGAGCCTGGTGGAGGAGGCCGGCGTCGTCATTGGCGATCATGACGAGGACGGGACCGAGTCCGAGGTGAACGACGACGAGGCCAAGGAACGTGAGCTTCGTCAGTTCCGCGAATTCCTCAATGACGTGGAGCCCGAGGATTTCGGCCAATAGCCCTTGTGTTCTAGGGGATTTTGTGGAATCTCTAACCTTAAAGCTGAGGATGAAACTTTCGACACGGCAAAATTGTTGTGCAAACGTCTTTGACCTTGCTCCCGCAGCGTTCTAACGTCAAAGTATAGAGTTCCCCATTGCAAGCCGAGGCTGGCCCGGGCACACTGGAAGATTAGAGACTGTGAAAGTCGGATTCCGGGTGCTTTGTGCTGTACCGAACGCTGGCAGCCCATCCATTCGGGGAGTGCAACCAGGAGGATCAACGTGAGTCCCACGAGCGACGCCGGCGAACTGGCGGCAAGCGTTGTCCCCGCCCCCGCTACAAGGGCCGGTGCCCAGGGCTTGCTCTTCACCGAGGATCTTCCTGTTCTTGACGAAGATGCCGGCTACCGCGGCCCCACTGCGTGCAAGGCTGCCGGGATCACCTACCGGCAGTTGGACTACTGGGCCCGCACCGGCCTGGTAGAACCCGCCGTGCGCGGCGCCGCCGGTTCAGGGTCCCAGCGCCTTTACGGGTTCCGCGACATTCTGGTCCTCAAGGTGGTCAAGCGCCTGTTGGACACGGGTGTTTCCCTGCAGCAGATTCGCACAGCCGTTGAGCACCTGCGGGAGCGCGGCGTGGAGGACTTGGCCCAAATCACGCTGATGAGTGACGGCGCATCAGTGTACGAGTGCACCTCGGCCGACGAGGTCATTGACCTGGTTCAGGGCGGCCAGGGCGTGTTCGGCATTGCCGTGGGCCGTGTGTGGCGCGAGGTTGAGGGTACCCTGGCTGCGCTCCCCAGCGAGCATGCAGCCGTCCAGGGCTACGCCGACGACGAGCTCAGCAAGCGCCGCGCGAGCCGCAAAATCTCCTAACTTTTCCAACTGACCCGCAGAAAACGCCGAAAATACACGGTTTTACCGTGATTTTCGCCGTTTTCTGCGGGTCAGATCTTTTTGGGCCGCCAACCACGGCTGTAGAGCGCGTCACGGACTTTGCGGACGGCCGCCTTGGCACCGTCACGCATGTGATCCTTGCCGATGCGCACTTCAATCCAGCCAGCCTCTTGGAAGTCCTCTTGTCGCCGGATGTCGCGACCCACCTGCTCGGACTCATTGTGGGAGCCGCCGTCGTACTCCACGGCAACACAATATTCGGGGAACTGTGCGTCGGGTGTGCGTGACTTTCCATTGGCCAGAGCCACGGGTACGTTGATCAGCGGCTCCGGCAAACCCGCGTCGGCAAGAGCCAATCGCAGCCGGGTTTCGGGCGCAGAATCCGAGCCAATACGGGCAAGTTCCAAGGCTTGCCGTGCCTTCTGTATTCCGGGAGTCCCTTTGTGGCGATGCAGCATTTGTGCGAGTTCCGGCAGGGTTGCGTAGGGTTCACTCCGGTCTTCGAACTCGGGGCGGGGGATGCGGATGAGATGGTCCGCCACAACCACCAGCTCCTCCACCGACATGCGCCGTGAACAGTCCAGCCAGGTGCGGGCCCGGCTGGTGATCCACAGGCCGTCGATGCACAGGACTTCGTCATCTCGGAACTTCGTAGTGTGGCCATGGATGCCGACGCGCCGGGGTTCATCGTGGGGTGCCTGCCGGGAAATGTGGATCACGTTCTCGTCACTGCCGGGAAGGAAACCCGGGAACTCCCAAATGGTGAAGGCCGTGGCGTGGGATGCCGCGGAGTATCCGGTTACCTGCGTGTAGGGTGCGGTGAGTAGCGCCAGGGGAGCGTCCTGGGTGTTGATGGCCTTGATGCCGCGGCTGAGCCTGAGCACGGCCGCGTGTTTGAGCTTGCCGGGGCCAATGCCATGATCATTGGCCAGTCGTATGCTGAACGGCCCTGCGAGCAACTCGGGAGGAAACGATTCTGGATGGAACATGCTTCCAGCATGGCAAAATTCTGAGGCTGCCGCTGAGGTTATCCACAGTTTTGCGCCCGCTCACCAACTGACCCGCAGAAAACGCCGAAAATCGCGGGTTTGGACGTGATTTTCGGCGTTTTCTGCGGGTCAGTTGTGAGGGTTAGCCGCGGTACAGGCGGCTTCTGGTGGCGCTTTGGTTCAGCACCGAGTCCAGCAGGCGGTCGAACAGTGCTGAGGCGTTCTTGGCGGAGTCGCCGGGCCATTGGTGCACCGGGTGAGCCGCGCCCTGGATCTGCTGCCAGTTGGCCTGCTCGGGAATGGTGGGGGAGAGCAGCAGCTCGCCGAACATGGTCTTCATCTCCGCCAAGCGGTAGGCATGCTCGTTGGAGCCGGTGCGGACACGGTTCGCCACAATGCCGGCCGGAACCAGGGCCGGGGCAAATTCCGTGCGGAACAGTTCAATGGCGCGCAAGGTGCGCTGCGTGCCAGCCACAGAGAACAGACCAGGCTCGGCCACCAGGAGCACGCGGCTGCTGGCCGTCCAGGCCATCCGGGTCAGGCCGTTCAGTGACGGCGGGCAGTCGATGAGCACCAACTGGTAGGGGGCTGTGCCGTCACGGTCGGCATTCGCCAGCACCGTGGCGAGGCGGCGGAGATCGCGTTTGCCCAAATCGGGGCGGTCGTAGATCCCGCTGTAGGCCGATCCCATGGCGACGTCGAGCGTGGGGGTGGCCACGCCGTCGTGCTTGTGGGCGGCAAGCCACCCGCTGGGAACCACATTGGCGCCCAGATCCGCCTTGCGGGAGGTCTTGATGAGCTGGCCGATATCCAACTGGCCGCGCGCCGCAACGCCCAGGCCGGTGGTGGCGTCGGCGTGCGGGTCAAGGTCAATCACCAGGGTGGGGATCCCGGCAGCCAAGGCCGCGGACGCCAGGCCAAGCGTGACAGAGGTCTTGCCGACCCCACCTTTGAGGCTGCTGATACTCACTACTTGCACGGCTGAACCATTACCCTTTGCGTTGCTTACTCAAACATGTGCTGCTGCGAATAGCCCTGCCACATACAATAGCTGTGGAACGTTCGCGACTTGGAGAACCCATTGACAAATACCGCTGAAAATTTGCCCGGGCACCAGAACACAAACAACCTTGTGTCGGCCGTGTTTAGTGATCGACATATTGGGGTTACTGCGCAGCCCCACATTCATCATATGTTGAGCACTCTTGAATTTGGCTCTTTAGAGGAGCTTTCGGAGGCCGCGCTGCCAAAATCCATTTACACCACGGAGCCCATGAAGCTCCAGGCCGCCGTCTCCGAGGAAGCCATGCTCGCGGAATTGCGGGCCCTGGCGGGCAAAAACACTGTTAACAAGTCCTTCATTGGCCAGGGCTACTACGGCACCCACACCCCGGGTGTGATTCAGCGCAACGTGCTGGAAAGCCCCGCCTGGTACACGGCCTACACCCCGTACCAGCCGGAAATCTCCCAGGGCCGTCTGGAAGCCCTGCTGAATTTCCAAACTGTTGTGTCGGATTTGTCCGGCATGGTCACGGCCAACGCCTCCATGCTGGATGAGGGAACCGCCGCCGCCGAGGCTGTGGCCCTGATGCGCCGCACCAATCGGAGCGCCCCGGACAGTGCCGTTCTGTTGATTGATGCCGACGTTTTTCCGCAGACCCTTGCCGTGGTGTCCACCCGCGCCAAGGCCATGGGCCTGCCGCTGCTGGTCCACGACTTCGACGCCGGACTCCCTGACGTTGAGTTCTTTGGCGTGCTCCTGCAATACCCGGGCGATTCCGGCCGGGTCCGCGAGATTGCCCCGATCATTGCCGCAGCCAAGGCTCGCAAGGCCGTGGTGGCCGTTGCCGCCGACCTGCTGGCGCTCACCCTGCTGGAATCCCCGGGTGCTTTGGGTGCCGACCTGGCCGTTGGGTCCTCCCAGCGCTTCGGCGTTCCCATGGGCTTCGGTGGCCCGCACGCTGGCTACATGGCTGTGCGCCAGGGTCTTGAGCGGTCCCTGCCGGGCCGTCTGGTGGGCGTGTCCAAGGACGCTGCCGGGAACCAGGCCTACCGTCTGGCGCTGCAGACCCGCGAGCAGCACATCCGCCGCGAGAAGGCCACCTCCAACATTTGTACGGCACAGGTTTTGCTGGCAGTCATGGCGGGCATGTACGCCGTCTACCACGGCCCCGAGGGGCTGCGGAAGATTGCCACCCGCGTCCATGTCCGGGCCCAGGCAGTAGCTGAAGCAGCAACAGCTGCCGGCCACACTGTGGTCCACGCCAACTTCTTTGACACAGTCAAGATCAAGGTCACCTCGCACAGCGGCCACGCGGCGGCCGAGCTGGTTGCCGCCGCCCACCGCGCCGGCTACCTGCTGCGCCAGGTGGACCACGACCACCTCCAGGTCGCCGTGGACGAGACCACAACGGAAGCCGATGTTGCTGCGTTGGCGGCCTTGCTCGGCGCTGAGACGCCGGAATCCGACAACGTTGGGGCCGGCGTCGTGCTGCCAACGCCCGCCCGGGCCACGGACTACATGGCCAACCCCGTGTTCCACGCGCACAACTCCGAAACGCAGATGCTGCGCTACCTGCGCAAGCTCTCGGACGCGGATTATGCGCTGGACCGTGGCATGATCCCGCTGGGTTCGTGCACCATGAAGCTCAACGCCACGGCCGAGATGGCCGCTGTCACCTGGCCCGAGTTCTCCAATCTGCATCCCTTTGCACCTGCCGCCGACACCGTGGGCATTGTGGAAATGGCCACGCAGCTGGAGTCGTGGCTGGCCGAGATCACCGGCTACGACGCCGTCTCCGTGCAGCCCAACGCCGGCTCGCAGGGTGAGTTTGCCGGCCTCATGGCCATTCGCGCCTACCACGTGGAAAACGGCAATCCCGATCGCGACATTGTCCTGATCCCCACCTCCGCCCATGGCACCAACGCAGCCTCCGCCGTCATGGCCGGGCTCAAGGTTGTTGCCGTGGCCACCGACGGTTTCGGCAACATCGACATCGACGACCTCAAACGCCAGATCGCCACGCACGAGCACCGCCTGGCGGCCATCATGGTCACCTACCCCTCAACCCATGGCGTGTTTGAGACCGAGATCAGCACCATCTGCGCCATGATTCACGACGCCGGAGGCCAGGTTTACGTTGACGGCGCCAACCTTAACGCTCTGGTTGGCTTGGCCCAGCCGGGCAGGTTTGGTGCCGACGTTTCCCACCTGAACCTGCACAAGACGTTCTGCATCCCGCACGGCGGCGGCGGACCCGGCGTGGGCCCCGTGGCCGTGGGTGCACACCTGGCCAAGCACCTGCCTGCCCGGGAACTGGGCCTTGACTCCTCCGTGGGCCTGGTGTCCAGCGCACCGTACGGTTCGGCGTCGATCCTGCCCATCTCCTGGGCCTACATTCGCATGATGGGCCCGGACGGACTGCGCCTGGCCACCCAGACGGCGATCCTGTCCGCCAACTACATTGCACGCCGCCTGCGCGACCACTACCCGGTGCTGTACACAGGCGCCCACGATTTGGTGGCGCACGAGTGCATCCTGGACCTGCGCGGCATCACGGCGGACTCCGGTGTCACGGTTGACGATGTGGCCAAGCGCCTTATTGACTACGGCTTCCACGCACCCACCATGTCCTTCCCGGTGGCCGGCACCTTGATGGTGGAACCCACCGAATCCGAGGACCTGGGCGAGATTGACCGGTTCATCAACGCCATGATCTCCATCCGCAAGGAAATTGCAGCTGTCCAGGACGGGTTGTGGCCGGCCGAGGACAATCCGTTGGTCAACGCCCCGCACACGGCCCAAAGCATCGCGCAGGAGTGGGAGCATCCCTACAGCCGTGAAGAGGCCGTCTTCCCGGCCGGCGTGGACCCGCGGGCCAAGTACTGGCCCATTGTGCGCCGGATCGACCAGGCGTACGGTGACAGGCACCTGGTGTGCTCCTGCCCGTCCATTGAGGAACTGGCGGAAGTCTTCTAGTCCCTGACTCCTCCCAACTTTTGGGTCGCAAGCGACCCAAAAGTTGGGTCCCTCGGAGTCAGTGGCCCAACGTATTCGGTTTCGGCGTCGGGCGGTACTGTTTGTTACGGGACCGGCCGTGAGCTGCGCCACACGATTTGGTGCCTGCTGGGCGGCGGGGTGAGACTGACACCACTTTGTGTCGCAGCACAACATTAGTTATTTACAAGGCGGCACGGTTTTGGGTCTCACAAGGCACCGAACACCGTGCTCTCGAAGGTGAACCGTGCACTCCACTTATGGCTTGTGCGTGCCACCACACCATCGTTCACACAGGAGTGAGATGTTTTCGAAGATTCTGGTTGCCAATCGCGGCGAAATCGCCATCCGTGCCTTCCGGGCCAGCTACGAGCTCGGCGCCAAGACTGTTGCTGTCTTCCCCTACGAGGACAGGGCATCCATCCACCGTCAGAAAGCTGATGAGGCCTACCTGATCGGTGAAGAGGGCCACCCCGTACGGGCCTACCTGGACGTGGCAGAGGTCATCCGCGTTGCCAAGGAAGCCGGCGCCGACGCCATCTACCCCGGCTACGGCTTCTTGTCTGAGAACCCCGAACTTGCAGCTGCTGCCAAGGAAGCCGGGATCACGTTTGTTGGCCCACCGGCCGAGGTGCTTGAACTGACCGGCAACAAGGTCCACGCCCTGAACGCCGCCAAGGCGGCGGGCATACCTGTTCTGAAATCCAGCGCCCCCAGCGATAATCTGGAGGAGCTGCTGGCATCGGCGGCGGACATTGGTTTCCCCATCTTTGCCAAGGCCGTGGCCGGCGGTGGCGGGCGTGGCATGCGCCGCGTGGACAAGGCCGAAGACCTTGAAGAGGCCTTGAAGGCTGCCATGCGTGAAGCTGACTCCGCCTTCGGTGACGCCACCATGTTCCTAGAGCAGGCGGTGCTGCGCCCGCGCCACATTGAGGTCCAGATCCTGGCCGACGGCGAAGGCAACGTGGTCCACCTCTTTGAGCGTGACTGCTCACTGCAGCGCCGCCACCAAAAGGTCATTGAAATCGCGCCGGCACCGAACCTTGATGAGAACATCCGCAAGGCCCTGCACAGCGACGCCGTGAAGTTTGCCAAGGCCATGGGCTACGTCAACGCCGGCACCGTGGAATTCCTCGTGGACACCGTGGGTGAGCGGGCCGGTCAGCACGTCTTCATTGAAATGAACCCGCGCATCCAGGTGGAGCACACTGTCACCGAGGAGATCACCGACGTCGACCTGGTCCAGGCCCAGCTGCGCATCGCCGCCGGGGAGACCCTGGCCGATCTTGGCCTGAGCCAGGAAAACATCCACGTCAAGGGTGCCGCCCTCCAATGCCGCATCACCACCGAGGACCCCGCCAACGGCTTCCGGCCCGACGTCGGAAAGATCACCACCTACCGCTCGGCCGGTGGTGCGGGCATCAGGCTCGACGGCGGCACCATCTACGCCGGCGCAGAGATCAGCCCCCACTTTGACTCCATGCTGGTCAAGCTCACCTGCCGTGGGCGCGACTACCCCGCAGCCGTGGCCCGTGCCCGCCGCGCCCTGGCGGAATTCCGCATCCGGGGCGTCTCCACCAACATTTCCTTCCTGCAAGCGGTCCTGGAAGACCCCGCCTTCAACGCAGGCGACGTGGCAACATCCTTCATCGATGAGCGCCCGGAACTGCTGAACTCGCATGTCTCCTCGGACCGCGGCACCAAGCTGCTGACGTGGTTGGCCGACGTCAGCGTCAACAAGCCCCACGGTGAGCTGACGGTGCTGGAGGATCCGGCCCGCAAGCTGCCCGAGGTTGATGTGGCCCAGGCTCCTGCCGGTTCGCGGCAACTGCTCGCCGAGCTGGGCCCGGAAGGCTTCGCCGCAGCCCTGCGCGCACAAACGGCCGTGGCCGTCACCGACACCACCTTCCGCGACGCCCACCAGTCCCTGCTGGCCACCCGCGTGCGCACCCGGGACCTACTGGCTGCCGGCCCGGCAGTTTCGGTCCTGACACCCCAGCTGCTCTCCGTTGAGGCGTGGGGTGGCGCCACCTACGACGTGGCCCTCCGCTTCCTCGGCGAGGACCCGTGGGAGCGCCTGGCCCAACTGCGCGAGGCCTTGCCCAATGTCTGTTTGCAGATGCTCTTGCGCGGCCGCAACACTGTTGGCTACACGCCCTACCCGGCAGAAGTCACCGACGCCTTCGTGACCGAGGCTGCGGCGAGTGGCATCGACATTTTCCGCATCTTCGACGCCCTCAACGACGTGGACCAGATGGAACCTGCCATCAAGGCCGTGCGCGCCACGGGCACCGCCGTCGCCGAGGTTGCCCTGTGCTACACGGGCGATCTGCTGGATCCGGCCGAAACCATCTACACCCTTGACTACTACCTGGAGCTGGCGCAGCGCATTGTCGATGCCGGCGCACACATCCTGGCCATCAAGGACATGGCAGGGGTGCTGCGCCCGGCCGCGGCCGCCAAGCTGGTCACGGCCCTGCGCGAACGCTTCGAGCTGCCCGTCCACCTGCACACCCATGACACCGCGGGCGGGCAACTGGCCACGCTGATGGCAGCCATCAATGCAGGGGTCGACGCCGTTGACGTCGCCTCGGCGTCGTTGGCTGGCACCACCAGCCAGCCCTCTGCCTCGGCACTCGTGGCCGCGCTGGCCCACACCGAACGCGACACTGGGATCGACCTGGCCGCGATCAGCTCGCTGGAACCGTACTGGGAAGCCGTGCGACGCCTGTACGCACCTTTCGAGTCAGGCCTGGCCGCACCCACGGGACGTGTGTACCTGCACGAAATTCCGGGCGGCCAGCTCTCCAACCTGCGCCAGCAGGCCATCGCCCTGGGCCTGGGGGAGCGCTTCGAGGAAATCGAAGACATGTACACGGCAGCCGACAGGATCCTGGGGCACCTGGTCAAGGTCACGCCGTCGTCCAAGGTAGTGGGGGATCTGGCCCTGCACCTGGTGGGCATCAAGGCCGACCCTGCCGACTTCGAGGCAAACCCGCAAAACTACGACATCCCCGATTCCGTGGTGGGCTTCCTGGGTGGTGAACTGGGCACCCCTCCCGGCGGCTGGCCGGAGCCGTTCCGCAGCAAGGCGCTTCAGGGGCGCACCATCGTTGAGCGCATGGGCACCCTGAGCGGGCAGGACAGCGCCGAATTGGCCGGGGACAGTGAAACCCGCCGGGCAGCCCTGAACCGCCTGCTCTTTGCCGGGCCCACCAAGGATTTCCAGGCCGTGCGCAAAACGTACGGTGATGTGTCCGTGCTGGACACCCGCGACTACCTTTACGGCCTGCGCCGCGGGGTGGAACACGTCATGGCCCTGGGCAAGGGCGTGCGCCTGATCGCCGAGCTGGAAACCATTTCCGAGGCCGATGAAAAGGGCATGCGCACCGTCATGTGCAAGCTCAACGGCCAAAGCCGCCCCATCACCGTCCGTGACCGGAGCATTGAAAGTACCGTCAAGGCTGCCGAGAAGGCCGACGAGTCTGTTGCGGGCCAGGTTGCCGCGCCCTTCGCCGGTGCCGTGAGCTTGAAGGTTGACGTGGGTGACGTGGTTGATGCGGGCGCCACCATTGCCACCATCGAGGCCATGAAGATGGAAGCCTCCATCACGACGCCGGTGGGCGGCACTGTGACCCGCCTGGCTGTCGGGGAGATCGCCCAGGTCCAGGGCGGGGACCTGCTCGCAGTCATCTCCTAAAACGAAACTGACCCGCAGAAAACGCCGAAAATCACGGTAAAACCGTGTATTTTCGGCGTTTTCTGCGGGTCAGTTGGTGGGTGGGGGGTTAGACGGGCTTCTTGCTCAGGTAGATCTCATCCACCACTGTGTCAAAGTCCTTCAACACCTGGGCGCGCTTGACCTTCATGGACGGGGTCAGGTGACCCGACGTTTCGGTGAAGTCAGTGTCAACGATCCGGAACTGCTTGATGGCCTCGGCGGCGGACACTGTGCTGTTGGCCCGCGACACGGCGCCCTGCACGGCGGCGATCACAATGGGGTCCTTGGCGGCCGCGGCAACGCTGATCCCAGCGGTGAGACCGTGCGCCTTGCCCCACTGTGGCAGGGCTTCCTCGTCAATCGTGACAATGGCGGCGATGAACGGACGCTGATCGCCAATGACCACGCACTGCGAAACGATGGCATCGGCGCGGATCTGGTCCTCCAGAAGGGCCGGAACCACGTTCTTGCCGCTGGAGGTGACAATGATTTCCTTTTTGCGTCCGGTGATTTTCAGGAAGCCTTCATCATCCAACTCGCCGATGTCTCCCGTGCGGAACCAGCCGTCAACAAAGGTTTCCGCCGTGAGGTCATCACGGCCAAAGTACCCCTTCATGACGCAAACACCCTTGGCGAGGATCTCGCCGTCGTCAGCGATCTTCACGGCGTTGCCGGGCAGGGGAGCACCCACCGTGCCGATGCGGATGTGCTCGGGGCGGTTGACAGTGATGGGGGCAGTGGTTTCCGTGAGGCCGTAGCCCTCAAGAATCTGCAACCCAATACCCTGGAAGAAGTGGCCAAGCCGTTCGCCCAGCGGCCCACCGCCGGAGACTGCGTGGCGGACGTTGCCGCCCATGGCGTTGCGCAGTTTGACGTATACCAGCTTGTCAAACAGCAGGTGCTTGAGCTTGAGCCCCAAGCCCACCTTGCCATTTTGCGACGCACGGGAGAACTCAATGGCCGTCTTGGTGGCAGCGGCAAAGATTTTGCCCTTGCCCTCGCTCTCGGCCTTGAGTGTGGCTGAGTTGTACACCTTTTCAAAAACGCGAGGCACCGCCAAGATGAAGGTCGGCTTGAAGCTCTGGAGGTCTTCGAGCAGGTGCTTGATGTCAGGAGTGTGGCCAACCTTGGCGCCGCCTGCGACTGCCAGCACAGAAATGTAGCGGGCAAAAACGTGGGCTAGCGGCAGGAACATGATGGTTTGTGAACCGGGCGGCACCACGCTCGCCCCCAAAACGGCCAAGGCATTCTCGCTGAGCTCCACAAAGTTTGAGTGCATCAACATGCAACCCTTGGGGCGTCCCGTGGTGCCGGAGGTGTAAATGATGGTGGCCACATCAGCCAGCCCATTGGCGGTGCGTGCGGCCTCGAGGGTCTCATCGGAAACTCCCTTGCCACCCTCGCGCAGGCCGTCCAGGCCGTCACCCTCCAGCTGCCACACGTGAGCCAGGGCGTCCAGACCCTCGTTGTGAGCTGCCTGACGGATGATGTTTTCATGCGTGCCGGATTCGGCGAAGACGGCGACGGCGTTCGAATCGCCCAAGTTCCACGCCACCTGTGAGGGGGAGGAGGTTTCATAGATCGGCACGGACACGGCGCCGGCAAACCAGATGGCAAAGTCCACCAGTGACCATTCGTAGCGGGTGCGGGCCATGATGCCCACCCGGTCGCCCACGTTGATGCCGGCGGCAATCATGCCCTTGGCTATGGCGCTGACGTCCGCGTGGAATTCCTTGGCGGAAACGTCGACCCACACATTGTCTTCATTGCGACGGGAGAAAAGCGGCGGGTTGCTGGCCAACTTCGCCTGCCGGAGTACAAAATCAGTGACGTTCATGGTGGGCGGGCTGATTACCTTGGCCGGAACGGAAATCTCTTGCACAATAGCTCCTTTGATATGTGGGCCTGCGTTGGTGTTGCTTTACTCTATCCGGCCAGAGGGTCATCTGTCGGGACAAATATGTTACCCGTGAGTAACTTTATGTTGTCCAGCTCACACTTTCAATTTGGCTGAATTGATTCGCCCTGCTGGCTAGACTGGGCCCATGCAATTGCCGCCTGCCGATTCCGGTGTTCCCGCGCCGAGTCCCGACCTCATCGCCGCCCCGCCCGGCAGCAATTCCCGCCGCGATGGGCTGGCCTTGGGCATCGACATTGGGGGTACCAAAGTTGCCGCGGGAGTAGTGGATGGCAGTGGCGCCATCCTGGCTCAATTGCGGCGGGATACGCCCGGGCGCGACGCCCGTGCCGTTGAGGCGGTCATTGTTGACCTAGTCAACGAACTCGATGCAAAGTATCACGTGGAGTCCATCGGCATCGGGGCCGCGGGGTGGATGGACATGGACGGGTCAACTGTGGTTTTCAGCCCGCACCTGGCGTGGCGCGAGGAGCCCCTGCGCCACACCCTGGAGGCCATGCTGGGGCGGCCGGTCCTGGTCACCAACGACGCCGATGCCGCTGGCTGGGCCGAATGGCGTTTCGGTGCCGGCCGCGGCCAGAACAGGCTGATCATGCTGACCCTGGGAACCGGCATAGGTGGGGCCCTGGTTATGGACGGGCGGGTGGAACGCGGCAGCTTCGGCATGGCAGGCGAGTTCGGCCATCAAATCATCATGCCCGGCGGCCACCGCTGCGAGTGCGGCAACCGGGGCTGCTGGGAACAGTACGCCTCCGGCAACGCACTGGGCCGCGAAGGGCGGGAACTGGCCAAGAAGCATTCACCCATGGCTGCCGGATTGTTGGGCGCTGTCAACGGGCGCGGCAAGGACATCACCGGCACGGTTGTCACGGAGCTGGCCTTGCAGGGAGAAGCCACGGCCAAGGAACTGGTGGCCGAGGTGGGGGACTGGCTTGGCTTGGGCATCGCCAACCTGGCCGCCGCCTTGGACCCGGCGCTCTTCATCATTGGGGGCGGCCTGAGCACCGCCGGTGAGCTGTTGTTGGAGCCTGCCCGCCGCGCCTACGGACGGAACCTCACCGGCAGGGGCTACAGAAAAGAAGCCCTCATCACGGTTGCCCAGCTGGGGCCTGCCGCCGGATTGATCGGCGCAGCCGACATGTCCCGGGTCAGGGCGCACGGGAAGTAGCCCGCAGCCCCATTAGACGACGGCGCCGTCACCGCTGTCGTGGTCGCGGTGGTTGGGCAGCCGGTACAGCAGGTAGCCGGTCCCGGCCAGGAAGCCAGCAATCACGGCAATGACCAGCATCATGGGGATTTGACGCCAGAAAATGGCTGCAATGACCAGGAAGATGGGCCCGCCCGCCGCGCCAATCCAGGAAAGCATGAGGGCAGGCTCGGAATTGGCAAGGCTGGGCAGTTCCGCTGGCACAAAACCCTCGTCATCGTCCTCGGCAACGTAGTCGCGGGGACCTGGTGACGCGGCGGTGCCCGCACCGTAGTCAGCCCGCGGGGGCTCCATGGGTGCGGGCGCCTCCTGGTTCTGCCACACGCCCAGCGGGTCAAAGTCGGTGACGCCCAAGGTGTTGGGCGGGTCCACGGCGGGTCCTGCGCCCTGGGGCGGTGTTGGCGCCGCAGGTGCGTCCAGGAAGGAGTCCTCGGGTTCTTTCAACCGGGCCACGAGATCGCGCCACACCTCGTCGTCTGTGCCGCCTGGATGCGGCGTGCCCGCACCGGGGTCAGAGTGCATGAATGTTCCTCCGGAAGAAATCAACTGACTGGGAAAAGATCAATGGAGCATCGTTGTCCATGGTGGCTACATGGTAACTGTTTTCCAACGTCACCAACTGCAGCTCGGCGTTTGTGAGGTGTTCCTGCAACACGGAAATGCTGGAATCGGGCACCACATGGTCCACGCTGGACCGAAATACCAGGGTGGGCGCCGTAACCTGCGGCAACCTGGTGATGGTGTCCGCAAAGAGTTGTGAGAGTTGGTGCACGGCCGCAACGGGGGTGCGGGTGTAGGCACCCTCGGTGATCCCAGGTTTTTTGATGTCGTCGCCAATGGCGGGCACGCTCTTGAGCAGCCACTTGAGCAGCCCTGAGTATTTGGCCCGTGGGTCGCTGAAGGTCAGGCCCGGATTCACCACGGCCACCCCTGCCACGGGGTGCAGCGCAGCCACCCGCAAGGCCAGCGCCCCGCCCATGGACATGCCGGCAACAAAGACGGTGTCGCAGCGGGCTGCCAGTTCCAAATAGGAAGCCTCGAAGTCCCTGTACCAATGTTCCCAGGGAGTCTTGGACAGCTCCTGCCAGGTGGTGCCGTGGCCCGCCAGCAAGGGCATGTTCACGGCGAAGCCCTCCTGGGCCAGGTAGTCGCTCCATCCCTGCATGCTGACAGGCGCCCCGGTGAACCCGTGGCAAACAGCAACGCCAACACGGGCTAAATCCCCGTGCCCCTCCGAACGGAACGATTGCGCCATGATGATGGCCCCTTTCCTGTCCGGTGTGTTGGACCGGACAGATTGCTTGATGTGGCACGGCTGGGCTGTGCACTAATTGGTGTCGCTGTCACTAGACTACTGTTGGTACGTCCATGGCGGGGGTACCGCACTGAACCCGGCCGCCCTGGCGCCGGGAGCACCAGAGGAGGAACACCACAGTGATCTATTGGGTATTGAAGAAGATTTTTCTGGGCCCGGTCCTGAAGGTGCTGTTCCGTCCCTGGACGAAGGGTCTGGACAACCTGCCTGCCGAAGGTCCGGCAGTGCTGGCCAGCAACCATTTGTCCTTCTCCGATTCGATTTTCATGCCCTTGATGGTGCCGCGGCCGGTGGTTTTTCTGGCTAAGAGCGACTACTTCACCGGCAAGGGCATCAAGGGCCGGCTCACGGCGGCCTTCTTCAAGCTCACCAACCAGCTGCCCATGGACCGCTCGGGTGGCGCCGCGTCCGCGAGTTCCCTGGACACGGGCGTGCAGGTACTCAAGGATGGTGGCCTGTTGGGCATCTACCCGGAGGGCACCCGCAGCCCCGATGGCCGGCTGTACCGCGGCAAGGTGGGGGTGGCCAAGCTGGTGCTGACGGCCAATGTCCCGGTGATCCCGGTGGCCATGATCGGCACCGACAAGGTCCAGCCCATCGGCCGGCGGATCCCCACGATCCGGCGTCTGGGCGTGATCTTTGGCGAACCCATGGACTTCAGCCGGTACCAGGGCATGGCCGACGACAGGTTCGTCCAGCGTTCCGTCACGGATGAGATCATGTATGAGCTCATGCGGCTCTCCGGCCAGGAATACGTTGACTCCTACGCCACCACCGTCAAGGAGAAGCTGGCCGCCGAAAAGGCCGAGAAGAACACCAAGACGGCCCCCGGCAAGGACGGCACTGCCGCCACTGTCGATGCCAAGAATGCGGCCGATGCCGTGCGGCTGGAACCGAATCCCACGGTACTTCCCGGCACCGTCACAGTCATCGGCGCCAAGAAGAACCCGCCGGAACCTGCAGATACTGCACCGGAAGGCCCACAAGAAACCGCCAAATAGCGGGCACGGAACGCCCGCAGTGGGCAGTGATTGTGGCTGCCGCCATCTCAGGACCTGGACTGGTTTCTAGGCGGCCTCTTGGGGGGCTAGGCTTAAGGCGTGACTGAACTAACTTCTCCCACGACACAAGCACCCGCCGCCGGAATTTCCGTCCCCGGTGCTGCCGTTTATCCGGGCCTGGATGCGTGGCGTGAGCTGCCCATCGCCCAGCAGCCCACCTGGTCCGAATCCCCGGCCTTTGAGCCAACGGTCAAGGAACTCTCAGTCCTGCCTCCGCTGGTGTTTGCCGGCGAAGTGGACGTGCTGCGCTCCCGGCTGGCCCAGGCCGCCCAGGGTAAGGCGTTCCTGCTGCAGGGCGGCGACTGCGCCGAGACCTTCGAAGCTGCCACGGCGGACAAGATCAGCGCCCGCGTCAAGACCATCCTGCAGATGGCTGTGGTGCTCACTTACGGCGCCCAACTGCCTGTCATCAAGATGGGCCGCATGGCCGGCCAGTTCGCCAAGCCGCGTTCCTCCAATGATGAAACGCGCGACGGCGTAACCCTGCCGGCATACCGCGGCGACATTGTGAACGGCTACGACTTCACTCCGGAGTCCCGCCAGCACGATCCCGCCCGCATGCTCAAGGCTTACCACACCTCGGCTTCCACCTTGAACCTGATCCGTGCGTTCACGCAGGGCGGCTTTGCCGATCTGCGCAGCGTGCACGAGTGGAACAAGGGCTTCACCTCCAACCCGGCCCACAGCCGCTATGAGCAGCTCGCCAAGGACATCGACAACGCCATCAAGTTCATGGCCTCCTGCGGTGCCGACTTTGAAGCGCTCAAGACCGTCGAGTTCTTTGCCAGCCACGAGGCCCTGCTGCTGGACTACGAGCGTGCGCTGACCCGCATCGATTCACGGACCGGCCTGCCCTACGACACCTCAGCACACTTCCTGTGGATTGGTGAGCGCACCCGCGATCTGGACCAGGCGCACGTTGAATTCCTGTCCCGGGTCCGCAACCCGATCGGTGTGAAGCTTGGCCCCACCACGTCCCCGGACGATGCCTTGCGCCTCATTGAAAAGCTTGACCCGAACCGCGAGCCCGGACGCCTGACGTTCATCACGCGCATGGGTGCGAACAACATTCGCGAGAAGCTGCCGAACCTCGTGGAGAAGGTCACCGCCTCCGGGGCCCAGGTCCTGTGGGTCACCGACCCCATGCACGGCAACACCGTCACCTCGCCCAACGGCTACAAGACCCGCAACTTCGATGACGTCATCGATGAGGTCCGCGGCTTCTTTGAAGTCCACCAGGCACAGGGCACCTTCCCCGGCGGCCTGCACGTGGAGATGACCGGCGACGACGTGGCCGAGTGCCTCGGTGGCGCCGATCCCGTTGACCAGGAAGCATTCCTGACCGGCTACGAGTCAGTCTGTGATCCCCGCCTGAACCACAAGCAGTCACTTGAAATGGCATTCCTGGTCGCGGAAGCACTGGGCAAGTCCAAGTAACACCTGCATGACGCCGGCCCCCATCCCTTGTGCAAGGGGTGGGGGCCGTGGTGTTTCAACAGAACATATGCGCAGAACTCAGGGTGGGTTCAACGCACAAGTTAACAATCCCGGGGACTACAGCGGCGCTAGACCACCCTCAGGACTATGGTGGAGCCTTCCGGGGCCTCGCCGCCGTCGGGCGTCTGGAAACGCACAGTGCCGAAGAACCCGCCCAGCAGCGTCTCCACGCTGACCTTGAAGCCCAGATCCTCTAGCGCTTTCGTGGCGGCATCAACCTGCTTGCCAACGAGGTTCGGCACGGCGATCATCCGCGGCCCCTGGGAGATCGTCAGGGTGACGGTGTCGCCAGCCTTGAGATTGCCGGCCGCGGGGTTTTGTGAGATCACCGAACCAGCAGGAACCGTGAGGCTGTTGGCGCGCTCCGGCGCGATGGCCGCCACCAAGCCCACGGCCTTCAGGGCTGCCACGGCGTCGGCCTCGGTCTTGCCCGCCACGGCCGGGACGGGGATGGGCTTGGGGCCCTTGGATGCCACCAGGTTTACTTTGGTGTTGGCCCGGAATTCCTTCCCCGCGGCCGGGTTTTGGCTCAGGACGACGCCGGCCGGTACCTTCTCGTCGAAGGTCTCGGTGACGCTGCCCACGGCCAGCTGGCCGTCGGCGAGCAGCTTCTTGGCGGCGTCCAGGGGTTGACCCGTCACGGTGGGGACCTTGTACAGAACCGGCCCTGCCGAGACTTTCACGGTGACTGACTGAAACTTGCGGATTGATTCCCCGGCGCCCGGATCGGTGGCCACCACAAAGCCGGCAGCTACCTTCTCGTCAAACACCTTGGAGGTTGGCAGCAGCTCGAACCCCTGGGCCCGGAGCAGTTCGTGGGCCTGCGCCACCGTCTTGTTGTGGACATCGGGGACTGTTGACAGGGCGCCAGGACCCAGGGCCAGGAACCAGCCGGCCACGCCGGCAATGACGGCCAGGGCAACCACCAGCAGGCTCCACAGCAGTGCCCGCCGCCGGGGGTTCTTGGGCCCCAGTCGTTTTTGGGGTGTGGCGGCCGCCTTGGCGCGGGCCTTGGCGTCAGCGCTGGCCTGGCGCTTGGAGGGGGCAGGGGCGGAGGTGCCGTCCCCTGCCTGGGCATAGGAGCTGGCGCCGATGTGGGCGGCGCTGGAGTTTCCGGCGTCGTACACATCTGTCCGGGAGTCATCGGGGTACAGCCTTGACGACTGCGGCAGCACCGAGGTGGGGAAGCTGGGCGCCGCAATCACGCTCGTGGCATCGTGGGAAATGGCAGAGGTGGCTGCGGAGATGACCTCGGTGTTTGCGTTGGCGCCCACCACGGGACGCTGGCCCAACGCGGTGCTGCCAAAATCCAGTTCGGCGGGCGTGAGCGTCTGGCGGATATGGCGCAGGTCCTCCAGGAGCGCGGCACCGTTGGCAGGCCTGTGGTCAGGATCCTTCTCGGTCATGTAGCGCACCAGCTCGTCCATGACTGGCGGGAGCCCGGGAACGGCAAGCGAGGGGGCCGGGACGTCATCCTGGATGTGCGCCATGACCACGGCCACCGGCACTGTGCCGCGGAAGGGCTGGACGCCGGTGAGTAGTTCGTACAGCATGATGCCAGCGGAGTAGATGTCGCTGCGGGCATCGCCGTTGTGGCCTTGGGCAAGTTCGGGGGCAATATAGCCCACGGTGCCCAGCAGCGTTCCCGTGTTGGTGTTGGTGGTGACGGCCCGGGACAGGCCGAAGTCACCGATCTTCACCCAGCCCTGCCGTGAAATCAGCACGTTCTCGGGCTTCACATCCCGGTGCACCAGGCTGGCGTTGTGCGCCGCGGCCAGTCCCTCAACCACGGGATCCAGCAGGTCAAGCGCCTGCCGCGGGCTCAGGGCGCCGCGTTGATTGATGACATCACGCAGCGTGTAGCCGTCAATGAATTCAAAGACCAGGTAGGCGTGCTGCGGACCCACACCGTGGTCATGGATCTGCACCACATGCGGGTGGGACAGGCTCGCGGCGCTCTGGGCCTCCCGCTGCAGCCGGGCAATGAAGGCTGCGTCGGTGGCCAAATGCGGGTGCAGGATCTTCAGCGCAATGTTTCTGTGCAGGCGCAAGTCCTTGGCCAAATACACTGTGGACATGCCGCCATGGGCCACCTTGGATAAAACCAGGTAGCGCTCATCAATGGTGGACCCAATCAAGGGGTCGGCTGAGGGATCTTGCACTCTTCCAGCTTATGAGTTGAAACGAAAAGGGACCCCCTGCAACACAGTGCAGGCAGCCCCTTTTCGTTGAAAGCGTACTTTAGTGGCGCTAAAAGAGTTCAGCGAAAACTTTTTTAGCGGAAAAGCGCACGATTGGCTTTGATGCCGGCCACGTAAATGACAGTGTCCTTGAACATGCCGTGCACGCTGACCGAGTACTGGCCCTGGTAGTAGCCGGCAATGGCCAGGTCCTCCGAGGGGGCACCCTTGAGCAGCGCCCGAATGATCGCCACACCGGCCGTCACGTTGTCCTGCGGGTCAAGCAGGTTCAGCTTCCGGCCCACCAGGCCCGAGGCCCAGTCTCCGGCGGCCGGGATGACCTGCATGGTGCCAATGGCATTGGCCGGCGACACCGACTGGTGGTTGAACCCTGACTCCTGCTGCGCGAACGCCAGGGCCAGCGCGGGATCCACTCCCATGCGTGCTGCCGTGCTGGCAACAATCTCCTTCATCTGTGCCCTATTGGGCGACGGTGCTGCCAGCAGGGCCGCCTTGTTCTTATTGGCGTCGCTGACCACTGCGTCGGGGTACGTGTAGTGCAGGAAGGTGTTGGGCACCTTCTGGTCATCGGTCAGGGCGCCCGGTGCTGCCGGTGACGGTGCCAGCGGCTTGATGCCGGTGGAAGCAGCACCGATGCCGGGGATGACAAGGATCTTGCCCGGGTAGATCGTGGTCCGCAGGTCCATGCTGTTCGCCGAGGCCAACGCCGAAAGGCTCACATTGTGCTTCGCCGCAATGGCGGAGAGCGTGTCGCCGGCCTTGATGACATATTTGTTGCCACTGGCCGGCTTGGCCGCGTTCACCTGCGGGCTCGACGGCGCAGCCGCCTGCGCCTGGCCACCCACCTTGATCTTTTGGCCGGGATGGATGATGGAGCTGCCATTGAGCCCATTCAGCGAAAACACCGTTGACAGGCTCACCTTGTGCTTGGCTGCAATTCCGCTGAGGGTGTCGCCGCTGCGGACGGTGTAGCTGGCTGCCGGTGTCGCCGTCGACTGACTGGCCACGGCGGATGCCTTGGGGCCGGAAACCAACAAGACCTTGCCGGGGTAGATGATCGTGGCGGCGGACAGGTTGTTCAGTGTCAGCACTGACGCCGTGGAGACCCCATAGCGGGCGGCAATTGCCGAGACGGTGTCGCCAGCGGCAACCGTGTGCTTGATGGTCTTGGCGGCTTGTGCCGGCAGGACCAGCTTTGCGGCCACCCCGCGGGGAACCGATGTTGCCACCATAGCGGCTGAAATGCTGGTGCCGGTGGAGGTGCGCGCCTTGACCGCGGCCAGGACGCTCTTGCCGTCAATGGCGCCGTGAGGGGCTGTTTGGGTCTTGACCGGGGCAGCCGTTGCCGACGGTGCCATGGCTAGGGAAGAGAGCATGACCACGGGAATGGCTGCCGTGGCTACTGCTGCCAATTGCTTGCCGGCGCTGGTCGAGGGGCGTGTGGGTGTCATGGATGCATACCTCAAGTTTCCGTTACGGATGATGCTATTGGTAACGATGTTACTGATGTGACTTAAATTGAACCTACACTAAGCCACCAGCGTGGCGGGTTTATTTGTGGAATCAGGCACAATTTTTATTCAGCTTTATACCGAGGGAGCTGATCTGTGGGAACCTTTGAGTGTGAGTAAAGTTGAAACAGTAGTCAGCGAATGGCTGCCCCTGCCCGATGTTGCCGAGAAACTTGATATCTCGGTCACCAAAGTCCACGCCATGGTCAAGGACGGTTCCTTGCTGGCAGCACGCATTGGTGAACGCTCAATTCGAGCCGTTCCGGCCGAATTCTTTGCCGATGACCATATTCTGGAAAGCCTGCGCGGCACCATCTCGGTGCTTCACGATGCCGGATTCGAAGATGACGAAGCCATTGTTTGGCTCTTCACCTTTGATGAGTCATTGCCGGGCCGTCCCATCGACGCCCTGCACGCCGGCCGGAAGACGGAAATCCGCCGTCGCGCCTCAGCCCTGGGCTGGTAACCAGGCCTCTGGCCGACTGAGACCAGTGTGGGCCACAGCTTTGCGGGCCACCTAGCGCCGTCGCGCCCGTCCCCGCTTGTCGCACCCGTTCTCGGGTGCGAAAAGCGGGGACGGGCGCGACTGTTTTAACGGCTGGGCCGGCGGCTGGGGACTAGGACGTCCTAGAAACGGCGCCCCGGCCCAGGGCTGACAACGCCACGGTCACAAATTGCTCAAGGGGCAGGGTGTCCAGCGCGGCAAACGCCGTTTGGCTCAGATCCGCAATCATGGCTTCGGTACGGGCAAGTGCCCCCGATTCGACCATGATGGTGCACAGACGGGCCACTTCGTCCTCTGTCAGGTCCTGGCGGCCCAGATTCTTGTCAACGAACTCCATGTCTGCCTCTGCTGCGGCGTCAATGGTCAGGCCCACCAAGACCGTTCGTTTGCCCTCGCGGAGATCGTCGCCGGCTGGCTTCCCCGTTTGTGCCGGGTCACCAAAAACGCCCAGGACGTCGTCGCGCAATTGGAAGGCCTCTCCGAGGGGCAGTGCGAAGGCGCTGTAGCCGGCCAGCAGCGGCTCGTCGGCGCCAGCCAGTGCGCCGCCCAGCACCAGTGGGTGCTCGGAGGAGTATTTGGCGCTCTTGAAGCGGATGATTGCCGACGCCCTGGCCACTGCCGTGGTGTGTGGTTTTGACGGCCCGGCCACCTCTTCCAGAATGTCCAGGTACTGCCCGGCCATGACCTCCGTGCGCATGAGGTTGAACACGGCACGGGCCCGGGGGTTGGAGCCCTTGTCCACGCGGGCGAACAGTTCCTCGCTCAGGGACAGGCACAGGTCTCCGGTGAGAATGGCTGCGGCATGGCCGAACCGTTCGGCGTCCAGGGCCCAGCCCGAATCGGCATGAAGCGTACTGAACTGCTTGTGCACGCTGGGCCCGCCACGTCGGGTGTCCGAGCGGTCAATGATGTCATCGTGGATCAAGGCCGCGGCCTGGAAGAGTTCCAGCGCCGCCCCAGCGGCAATGATGGTCGCCGAATCGGCGGCGCCCCCGGCGCCACGCCAGCCCCAATAGCACAGCAGGGCGCGCATCCGTTTTCCGCCGGTCACGAGTGTCTTGATGGAATCGACCAGGACCAGTGTCGCGGGGGAGATCTGGGCCAGGAGCTGGTGCTTTTCGGCCAGGAAGTCATTCAATTGCGCGGCAACGCCAGCAATGTAGGCTTCGTGCTCACCAGCAATGGCGGCGTCAGTCTGCTCAGGCGTTGCATTCATGCGTTCAGGATTCCTTGCTGTGGGAGGTGCTGGCCGGCCGTTGGGGGTGGAGCGCAGGGAGGGGCCCAGTGGGCTGGGCGAACTTACTTCAGGGAGGCGGGCAACAACGTGGCGCCCACTGTGAAGGTGGCTGTGGCAGCGGTTTGGACTACCGAGACGGTGATGATTTCCTGGCCCTCTGCCCGGATGAACGTTTTCAGCGGCACGCCGTCCACGGCGTCGCCGGGCTGTGCCTTGAACCCCTGGTCGGTAAAGACCTTGGCGTAGTAGCTCAAAACATCGGCTGCAGGGGCGGTCACCGTGGCCGTCAGCGAGGCAATGGAAACAGGGGTGGACAGCTGAATGCTGGACGCCTGAATCTGGGCACCCTTCATGAGCGGCACAACAGTTGTGGGGAAGCCGTCAACGAGTTCCTTCACCGCAGCCTTCGCGGTGGCAGGGGCCGTGGCGGCGCTTGGGGCGGACGTCGCAGGGCGTGAAGTTGGCGTGGCTGCGGCACTTGACGCTGTTGGGGAATCGGCGGGTGCTGCCGGGCTTGAGCAGGCGGCCAACAGGAACGCGGCGGAACTTGCGCCGATGCCGAACAGGCTCCTGCGCGTGAACTGCCGGGGGGACCCGGGGCGGGGTGTGGAGTTAGTCATGACTTTTCCTTTGCTGCCGGTGCCGGTGCGTTGGCACCACCCCCTAGTTTACCCACTCCGGGCAACGGCACCCCAGCACATGTTGTGCACTTCACTGCTGCCGGGGGCAGGGTTGGCCCGTCACTAGACTGGAGGGGTGAACCAGATACCGCAGCAGGACAAGCCTCCCGAGCAAAACGGCTGCACCATCTTGCATGTGGATATGGATGCCTTCTTTGTCTCGGTGGAGTTGCGAGAGCGCCCGGATTTGGTCGGCAAAATGGTGATTGTTGGCCACCCGCAGGGACGGTCGGTGGTGCTCTCAGCCTCCTATGAGGCACGGGCCGTGGGGGTCCGCTCGGCCATGCCCATGGTGACGGCGCTGCGGATCTGCCCCACCGCCGTGGTCATTGAACCCCGCCACCAGCTCTACTATCAGGTCTCAGCCCAGGTGATGGAGGTGTTCAATTCCATCACTGACACGGTGGAGCAGCTGAGTGTCGATGAGGCGTTTCTGGACGTCCGCGGTGCGCTGCGGCGTTTGGGCACGCCCTTGGAGATCGGGGCGCTGATCCGTTCACGGATTTCTGCCGAGATAGGAATCACCGCCTCGGTGGGGATAGCGGCCAGCAAATTCGTGGCGAAGGTGGCCTCAACAAGGTGCAAACCCAATGGCATGTTGCTGATTGAAAAGGAAGGCACCGTGGCCTACCTGCACACCCTGCCGGTGGAGGCGTTGTGGGGAGTGGGGGAGAAGACCCGCATTGCCCTGGCCCGCTTGGGGATCTTTACTGTGGCGGATGTTGCCGCCACACCTGTGCCAACACTGCAAAAAGCGTTGGGCAGTACGGGCCCGGCCCTGCATGCCCTGTCATGGGGGATTGATCCGCGCCCGGTCCAGGCCGAGCGGGCGGAGAAGAGCATCGGTGCCGAGGAGACCTTTGCCCAGGACACGTACGACGACGAGATCCTCACCCGTGAACTCTTGCGCCTCTCCCACCGGGTGGCTGCACGGCTGCGGATGGCCAATCTCAGCGGCCGCACCTTGGCGTTGAAAATCAAATACACAGACTTTTCAACCATCACCCGTTCCAAAACCATGGGAGCCGGCACCGACAGTGCCGCCCAGATCTATGCAGGCGCTGTGGCGCTTCTCGAGGCCCTGGGGGCCAGGCCCCAGAGCGTCCGTCTTATTGGGGTGCGCATGGACCAGCTGGAATCGGTGGACTCAGCCCCTCTGCAATTTTCCCTTGACCCGCGTGAGGACAGCAGCCGCAGCACCGAAGTGGTGGGTGACGCCATTGCGGCACGCTTTGGCAGCGCCAAGATTGTCCCGGCAAGGCTGCTAAAACCGCGGGACTCCCAGTAGCCAACAATGGCATATATTACGCAGCCGAGTGGGGCTTTGGGGAGCCCGTTTTTCCGGCCTTGAACAGGCACCCGCACCTCTTGCACGGAGCTTGTCAACACCTTTGTAGATTCGGGTTTCAGTTCGATGCAATCAAGCCTATTGTTAGTACAAGGAGTTAAATCTTGGATGCTTCACAACTCATTGGTGAACTGGGTAAATTAGGGACACGGCGTGTACCTGACCACCGGGGAACCGATGACGCTGCAGAGACGTTAACGACTACAGACGCCTACGGCCCTGACCTGAAGGAGGTCGTCATGCCCCTCTCTGAGCACGAGCAGAGACTGTTGGACCAGCTTGAGCAGCAGTTGCATGCTGAAGATCCCAAGTTTGCCAACGTCTTGTCCACCTCACCCACCAGATCAATGTCCACTCGGAACATTGTGCTTGGCGTGCTGGTGGTAATCATCGGGTTGATGATTTTGTTGGGCGGTGTGGCCTCCCAGCTGATAGTTGTGGGAATCCTGGGATTCCTTGTCATGGGAGCAGGCGTGTACCTGGCCATCTCAAAACCGAAATTCGGGGCCGCTTCGCAAAGGGCGGGCAAGGCAGGCAGTAAGCCCGGAGCCAAGCCGAAGAGCGGTTTCATGAATAATCTTGAAGAAAAGTGGGACGAGCGCCGCCGCGAACAGTAGGCGATGCATCGGCGGGCACTAGCAGTACTTGACGGCGCCCGCCGGAGGCACGTTCGCCCGGCACGTCATGGCTTTGCGCCACACCCCATCAAAAAGGCTCCCTTGCGGGCCTTTTTTGTGGTTTAAGGGATCCCTGCCACCTGTCCTCGTTGGGTGGCCCGCCTGGCCCGCCAACACGCCAACAGGTGAGGCCGAATGCCCGCCACGGATGCCACCAAAGCCCTCCACTTTCCCCCTCGAAGGCTGCGCCCGGACCCAAAATGCCCCCCGGCGGGCTGAAAATGTGGCAAAAAGCCAACTCCTCACGTCATTTTTGGTTTTTCCCCTCCACTGTGTTGACACGGATCACTTCCCCGGAAACACGGGAATTCTTGGGAAATTGTGTGGGGAACACGGGGCCAAATGGAGTTGACGGTGGAGGATTGTGGAGTAATGTGGAGCACGTAGGAGGGGAATGGGGCTAGTTTGGTCCTAAAGTCTCGACATTGAAGGTGGTGATGGGTTGTTTCTCGGAACACACTCACCACGCCTTGATGAGAAAGGAAGGATCATTCTTCCCGCAAAGTTCCGGGAGGAACTTTCCAGTGGACTTGTCCTGACCAAGGGGCAGGAAAACTGCATCTACGTCTTCAGTGCCCGGGAGTTTGAAAAGGTCTTGGCGCAAATGCAGGATGCTCCACTGTCCAACATGGCGGCCCGCGACTATATCCGAATCTTTCTCTCCGGCGCATCGGATGAGGTGCCTGACAAGCAGGGGCGTGTGACCATTCCGGCCACATTGCGTTCCTACGCGGGTCTGGAGAAGGAATTGGTGGTCATTGGTGCCGGCAGCCGGGCCGAAATCTGGGATGCAACAGCTTGGCGCGAGTACCTGGCAGCCAAGGAAAGCGCCTTCTCCGCCACTGATGAACTAGGTATCCCCGGAATTGGCTAGAGAACTTTAGTTTTATCCGGTGGTGATCTTGAATGAGATCTCCAGCCGCCCAGCACGGTTCTTTCCTGACTCACCTTCCCCGGAGCCAGGCGGGGCTTGGCTTGGCGCGGAGGGGGATCTGGTTTAAGAACACACCACGCAATGAGGCGGCGGTGTCGACAGATTCCAGCACAGCAACACCAGCAGTACCAGAAATGATTTTCATTGCCATATTTGCATTGCCACTGGGGGAACGATTCTTTCCCCTTTACGGTTTTGACCGAACAGAAACGGAGTCGTGATGACGTCGGAAAACCCCACGCCACCAACGTCCGAACGCCACACTCCCGTTTTGAAAGACCGCTGCATAAATCTCCTGGCTCCTGCCTTTGAGGTTGCCCGGGCAGCCGGGCGCACGCCCATCGTCATTGACGCAACCTTAGGCATGGGCGGCCACAGTGAGGCCATGCTGCAGCGCTACCCCGATCTGCACCTGATCGGCATTGACAGGGACACCGAAGCCTTGGGTTTGGCAGGGGAGCGGCTGGCACCCTTTGCGGACCGCACCGATCTGGTCCATGCCGTCTATGACGAAATTGCCTCCGTGCTGGAGGACCTCGGCATTCCCAGCATTGATGGCATCCTCATGGACTTGGGCGTCTCGTCATTGCAATTGGATGAGCGGGAGAGGGGCTTTGCCTATTCCTTTGACGCTCCCCTGGACATGCGCATGGATACCAGCCGCGGCCAAACAGCTGCGGACGTCATCAACCAGTACTCCGAGGAGGACCTGGTCCGCATCATCCGCAAATGGGGTGAGGAAAAGTTTGCCGGCCGCATCGCGAACCACATTGTTGCGGCACGAAACATTGCCCCGTTGAGTCGAACCGGGGAACTCGTGGACATCATCCGCAATGTGGTCCCCTCCGGTGCTGCCAAAACCGGCGGCCACCCGGCCAAACGGACGTTCCAGGCCTTGCGGATCGAGGTCAATGAGGAACTCAGCGTCCTAGAAACCGCCATTCCGGCAGCAGTTGACGCCCTGGCCCTGCACGGACGCGCCGTAGTCATGTCCTACCACTCGCTGGAGGACAAGATCGTTAAGGCAGTTTTTGCTGCGGGTTCCGCCTCGTCGGCTCCGGCAGGATTCCCGGTGGAACTCGAAGAACACAAGGCAACACTTAAGCGTCTCACCAAGGGAACCGAAATTCCCACGGATGAGGAAATTGCAGAGAATCCCAGAGCCGCATCGGCGCGGCTGCGGGCCGTGGAAAAGATCAGAGTCAGGAGTGCAACATGAGCCAGCGTGCATCACGCACCATCGCCGTGACCGAGGGCAACACTGCCTTGGCACTGAGACTGCAGCACGATGACCCTGAACTGCTACTCCCGGAACCCAAAACCAAGAAGGCGCGGACCCCGCTGTCCCTGGTGGTCAGCACGCCACGGCGAAGCCGCTCCTCAGTGGTGGTCATCTTCTTCCTGGTGATCCTGGCAGCAACCGCAGTTGTTCTTGGCACCAGCATTTCTGTCAGCAAGGGACAGTACGAGTTGGTGGGATTGAAGAACCAGCAGTCTGATCTGCATAAAGCCAACCAAACGCTGGAACAGGAGATCGCTGCTCGCCAGGCACCGCAGAATCTTGTCTCGCGGGCCGCAGCCCTGGGCATGGTCCCGGCAGGATCAACCGGCCAGATAGATGTGCGCAACAAGACCGTCAGCGGTACCCCGCTGCCCGCCACGGCCGACACTAAGGGGCTGGCCATCATTCCTCCTGCGCTGATCGACACGCCCAAAGCAGCGGTGCCCGCCGAGTCGCCGTCGAGCCCTGCCGCCATGGCCCAGTCGGGTGAAAAGTCGCCACAGCAGGCCGCCAACACCCCGGCAGCCGCTCCGGCTGCAGAGGTAGCCCCTGAACTCAATGGCGGGACCATCCCGGCCCCTGCCCAAAAGGACAGTTAGGCTGTTCCAAACGGCCTGGCAGCTTGGCTGCCCCAACGCGTGAGTGCAAGGAATCGTAGCAGTGGCACAGAACCCCAAAAAGGTCGCATCGGGCGCAAACGCCCTCCAACTCAACAAGGTTGGCCGCGGCCGAATGCGGCTTGGCTTCATCATCATGGTGGCCGTCCTGCTGGTCATTGCCGGCCGGCTGGTCATGGTGCAGGGCCTGGATACCGGCAACATGGCGCAGGCGGCTGAGAACCAGCGCACGGTGGTGCAAAAGCTGCCCGCCGTCCGGGGAAAGATCATTGATTCCAAGGGCAAAGTCCTGGCCGAGAGCATCATTCGCTACAACATCACTGTCTCCCAAATCAATGTGGCGGACTATGAGGAATATGCGCACCGGAACACGGATACCGGCAAGATCGAGGAATTCACCAAGAGCGAGGGCCTGAAGAAAGTTGCCGATGTCCTTGGCCTGCCCTTTGCTGACGTGGTGAAGAACGCCACCGGAACCAAGAACCACAATTACCTGGCTATGGACGTGAGCCCACTGGTGGAGAAGCAAGTCGCTGAGCTTGGCGTACCTGGCATCTACTCCGAATCAGTTACGAAGCGGGTTTACCCGATGGGTGCTGTGGGCGGGCCGATCGTTGGCTTTGTTGACGCCGAAGGCAAGCCGCTGGCAGGCATTGAGCAAACCATGGACGCCAAGCTCACAGGCACCGACGGCACCCGCACGTACCAGGCCGGCAAGAATGGCATCATCATTCCCACGGCCCCCGTGCGCACAGTGCCAGCCGTTGACGGCCAAACAGTGAAACTGACCATCGACCAGGATATGCAGTTCTACGCCCAGCAAGCTGCGCAGCAGCAAAAGCAGCAGTACAGCGCCGAATGGGCCAGCGTCTCCGTCATCGAGGCCAAGACAGGCAGAGTGGTTGCTTTGGGTGACAGCGACTCCTATGACCCCAACAATGTGGGTGCCTCGGCTGAAAGCAACATTGGCTCGCGTACGGTCAGTTCGGTGGTTGAGCCCGGCTCAACCGACAAGATCGTGACCGCCGCGGCAGTAGTGGAGGAGGGCCTAGCCACGCCCCAGAGCCATTTCCTGGTGCCGCCAACGCTGAACATTGGTGGCCAGAACTTCTCCGATGCCTTCGACCACGGCACCGAACAACGCACCTTGTCCGGCATCATTGCCGATTCCATGAACACCGGTACTGTCATGGCCGGGTCCCGGCTGTCCCTGCAACAGCGCTATGACTACCTGCGCAAGTTCGGCGTGGGTGAAAAGACAGGCATTGAGCTGCCCGGTGAGAGCCCCGGCATCCTGGCCGACTGGAAGAACTGGGACGGCCGTCAACAGTACACAGTGCTGTTTGGTCAGGGCGTGGCGCAGACGCCGCTGCAGACCACCATGATCTTCCAGACGGTTGCCAACAACGGTGTCCGGCTCAAGCCCACCATCATTGACTCATTCACTGCCGCCGACGGAACAGTGGAAACGCCCGCCATGGCCCCTGGGATCAAGGTCATCAGCCCGGAGACCGCCCAGGATGCCAGGGACATGCTCGAAGGCGTGGTGACCATGACCGACTACAAGGTGGTGGGCATCCCCGGCTACCGCACAGGTGGCAAGACGGGCACCTCGGAGGCCCCGGCGGACAACGGTGTGGGCTTTGACGGCTACACGTCCTCCTTCATCGGGATAGCCCCCATGGAAGATCCCCGATATGTGGTGGGTATTACTGTGCAACGGCCGCAAGGACAGATATATGGGGTCACTCAGGGGATAACGTTTAACCAGGTGATGGGCCAGGTGCTGCGCAGCAACAATGTTCCACCGTCCACCACACCCCCTGTCAAGCTGCCCAAGTTCTACAAGTGAAGCGGAACTCAAGGAAAAACGTATTGTGAATGAAAAGGATGGCGTGGAAGTGCCTGTGAATATTCCGTCAGCGCCGCTGCGTCCGCACCACCCCCGAGGGGCAACCTTGGGAGAGCTGGCAGCCCTGTTGGGTGCCGCCTTGAGCCACCCCGCAGACACCGCGTCAGCCCAGCGGGTCAGCGGCGTCAGCCTCGATTCACGCGCCATTTGTCCGGGCGATCTGTATGTGGCCCTGCCGGGGGCCAAGACCCACGGGGCGCAATTTGCCGCCTCTGCCGTTGCCAGTGGTGCCGTTGCCATCTTGACGGACGACGCCGGTACGCGCCTTTTGGCCGGGGCGTCGGGTGTTCCCGTGCTCACGGTGGCCGACGCCCGGGCCGCCACGGGCGTGGTGGCGGCCACTGTTTACGGGACGGCGGCCATCAGCAGCACCCTGCCGTTGTTCGCCGTCACCGGTACCAACGGTAAGACCACCACAACGTACTTCCTGAATTCCCTGCTGCAAGCCTTGGGTAACACCACCGGGCTGATTGGCACCATTGAGATCCTTGCCGGCGATGTTGCCATCCCCAGCAAGCTGACCACACCGGAATCCACCGACATTCACGCGCTGCTGGCTGTCATGGCAGAACGCGGCATAGCCGCTGCCTCCATGGAGGTCTCCTCGCACGCCTTGGCCTTTGGGCGGGTCGATTCGGTGCGCTTCAACGTGGCAGGATTTACCAACCTGACCCAGGACCATCTGGACCTCCACGGTGGCATGGAAGGCTACTTCGCCACCAAATCGGCCCTGTTCACCCCGGAACACGCCAGCGCGGCCGTGATCTGTGTTGATGACAGCTGGGGTCGGCGCATGTCCGCCGCCAGCACCGTGCCCACAGCCACCCTGTCCACCACAGACGCCGGCGCCACAGACGCCGGCGCCACAGACGCCGGCGCCACAGACGCCGGCGCCACGGAGCTGGCGAACCACTGGCGGGTGCGCAATGTGCGCACGGACGGAATCGGCTCACGCTTCAGTCTGCACGGACCCTCCGGTGAGGTGCTGCAGGCAGGCACGGCCCTGCCTGGTGACTTCAACGTCTCCAACGCTGCCCTGGCCCTGCTCATGGTGGCCACGCAGCTGTTGACGGAAGCAGCCCAGACCCCCGGCGGCACACTGCCGGGCACGCAACGCCAGGAAGTGCTGGCACGGCTGCAGCAAGCACTGGACAGCCACGACCCGTTCTCGGTAGAAGTGCCCGGGCGCATGCAGCTTATTGGCACGGCCCCGGTGGCCGTGGTTGATTTTGCGCACAATCCGGACGCCCTGCAAAGGGCACTGGAGGCTGTCCGCCCGGCCGCTCCGGGGGCCCGCGTGATTGTTGTCTTTGGTGCCACGGGGGAGCGGGACGCTACCAAACGCCCCATCATGGGCGCCGTGGTGGCCCAATGCGCCGACGTGGTAATTATCACCGATGACGATCCGCACGACGAGGACCCGGCAGCGATCCGGGCCGAGGTGCTGGCAGGGGCCTTTGCCGCCAACCAGCAGGGTGCCCTGGGCCGGGTCATCGAAGAGTTCGACCAGCGGGCCAACGCCATTGCCCGCGCCGTTGAGCTGGCCACGGCCAACGACGTCATCTTGGTGGCCGGGCGCGGCCATGAAGTTTATCAAGAAGTCAAAGGGGTCAATCTTTCCCTCGACGACAGGGTTGAACTGCGGGCTGCCTTGACATCCCGCGGATTCCCGATCACAGCGCCAACCACGATAGAGTCCTCAACTGATGATTGAAATTTCTGCGGCACACATTGCCGAGCTCACCCACGGCACGCTTTCCGCCACCCTCGATCCGAACACGTTGGTCGACGTGGCCAAGATTGTCACCGATTCCCGCAACGCCGTTGCGGGAAGCATGTACGTGGCCAAGACGGGGGAAAACTCAGACGGCCATGACTTCATCGGCGCAGCCATGGCTGGAGGCGCCATTGCCGTTTTGGCCGAACGCCAGGTTGCCGCGGACGACGCCGGCACTCCCTTCCCGGCCGTCATTGTTGCCGACGCTGTGCTCGCCATGGGAGTCCTGGCGGCCGAGGTCCTGCGGCGCATCCGGGCCCACTCGCCCGTCAGCGTCATTGGGATCACCGGGTCAGCGGGAAAAACCACCACCAAGGACCTCTTAACGGGCATCTTGTCCCCCTTGGGGGAGACGGTGGCGCCCGTGGGTTCCTACAACGGTGAGGTGGGTGTGCCGCTGACCGTTTTCCGTGCCGTGGAGAGCACCCGCTACCTGATCATTGAAATGGGCGCCACTAAGATGGGGCAAATTTCCTACCTGGCCACCATGGTCCACCCAGACCTTGGCGTTGTTTTGTGCGTGGGCAGCGCCCACGCCGGCGAGTTCGGCTCCATTGACAACATTGCCGTGGCCAAGGGCGAGCTGGTGGAGGCGCTGGCCCCGGCAGGCCGGGCACTGCTGAACTTTGATGACCAGCGAGTCCGGGCCATGGCGCAACGCTCCAATGCACCCATCACCTTCTTTAGCAGCGCCGATGCGGCCGTGCCTGAAGACGACGCAGCCGGCGGGGCGGACTTCCTGCAGGCGCGCAAGGTGCAAACCAACGCCGACGGCCAGCCCGAATTTGAGCTGGTCTTCCCGGGCAGTTCCCAGACGTGGCAGGTGCGCAGCAAATTGCTGGGACTGCACCACGTGACTAACCTTTTGGCCGCGGCAGCTGCCGCCCACGCCCTGGGCATTGACCCTGCGGACATTGTTTCCTCGCTGAACGTGCAGACGGCGGCCAGCCGGTACCGGATGGAACGCACCGATCGCAGCGACGGAGTGAGCGTCATCAATGACGCCTACAACGCCAACCCCGAATCCATGCGGGCCGCCCTGCGCACGCTTGCCGAACTGGGCGGCAGTGGCGCCCGGCGAACCTGGGCGGTGCTGGGCGAGATGCTTGAACTCGGCAGTGATTCGGTGTTGGAGCATGACGCCGTGGGCCGGGTTGCCGTGCGGCTGAACATCTCCCGACTGCTGGTGGTGGGCGCGGGCGCCCGGGCCATGCACGTGGGCGCCGTCATGGAAGGATCATGGGGCAACGAATCCATGTTCTTTGCCGATGCCGACGCCGCCTACCAAGTATTGGAGGCGGAACTTGAGCCAGGGGACATAGTTTTGGTCAAATCATCCAATGGTTCAGGACTGAGGTTCCTAGGTGATCGGATAGCATTACCTTCGGGGAACGGCCCCACAGAAATAAGTGACGTAACAACAGGTGAAAGGACTGACCAGCCATGATTGCATTGCTCATTGGTGCTGGCTTGGCCTTGGCCTTCGCCATGATCGGCACCCCCTTGTTTATCCGTTTCCTGGTTAAGCAAGGCTATGGACAGATCATCCGCGAGGACGGTCCCACCAGCCACCAGATCAAGCGCGGCACCCCCACCATGGGCGGCACGGTGGTGGTTGGCTCAGTGGTGGCCTCCTACTTCATCACGCACCTGATCGTGTGGCTCCTGAACCCTAACTCGGCCGGCCCCACAGCCTCGGGCCTGCTCATGATCTTCCTGATGGTGGGCATGGGTTTGGTGGGTTTCTTGGATGACTTCCTGAAAATCACCAAGCAGCACAACACGGGCCTGAACGCCAAGAGTAAGCTGGCAGGCCAGGCCGTGGTGGGTATCGCCTTCGCCATCATGGCCCTGGGTTTCCCGGATGATTCGGGGCGGACACCGGCCAGCACCTTCATCTCCTTTGCCCGGGACATCCCCTCCCTGAACCTGGCCTTTGCCGGCGCAGGACTGGGTGTTGTTTTGTTCGTGGTGTGGTCGAATTTGATCATTGCCGCAGCCACCAACGGTGTGAACCTCACCGACGGCCTTGACGGCCTGGCCACGGGTGCTGCGATCCTGGTCTTCGGTGCCTACACGCTCATTGGCATGTGGCAGAGCAGCCAGGCCTGCGGCGGCGGCAAACTCCCCGCGGAAACTGTTTGCTACGAAGTCCGTGACCCGTTGGACCTGTCCCTGCTCGCGGCCATCATGTTTGCGGCCCTGATCGGCTTCCTATGGTGGAACACCTCTCCGGCAAAGATCTTCATGGGCGACACCGGCTCGCTGGCCATTGGCGGCGCCATGGCAGGCTTCGCCATCCTTTCCCGCACCGAGCTGCTGCTGGCCATCATTGGCGGCCTGTTCGTGTTGATCACGTTCTCCGTCATCATCCAGGTGGGCTTCTTCAAGCTCTCCAAGGGCAAGCGGGTGTTCCTCATGGCACCCCTGCAGCACCACTTCGAGCTCAAGGGCTGGAAGGAAGTCACAGTGGTGGTGCGGTTCTGGATTCTGGCCGGGCTCATGGTCGCCGTGGGTCTTGGCGCCTTCTACGCTGAATGGATTGTTCGACTGTGAGTGAAACTGCACCAACGGGCATTCCTGCCCACCGCCTTGAGACGCTGACCAGCTGGGACTCCGATTGGGCCGGCCTGGCAGTTGTTGTCACGGGCATCAGCAAGACCGGTTTCTCCGTGGCGGACACACTGGCCGAATTGGGTGCCCGCGTGGTGGTTGTGGCCGCCTCCGACGATGCCGCATCCCAGGCTCTTGCCGACACCTTGAAAATTGTGGGCGTCAAGGACGTCATCTTGGGCGAGGCAACATCAACCGTGCTGCCCCTGGTTGAGGGCGAACAGGCGCAACTGGTGGTGACAAGCCCCGGCTACCAGCCCAACCATCCCTTGTTGGCTGCTGCCGCGGCAGCCAACATCCCCATTTGGGGTGACGTTGAACTGGCGTGGCGGGTGCGCACCAAGTCCGGCCGGAAAACGGCCGCATGGATCACCATCACAGGTACCAACGGCAAAACCACCACAACCACCATGGTGGAATCGATGTTGCAGGGCGCCGGCTTGCGAGCCATTGCCGCCGGCAACATTGGCACCCCCATCCTTGACGCTGTGCGCGACCCTGAAGGCTATGACGCACTGGCCGTGGAGCTTTCCAGCTTCCAGCTGCATTGGAGCGAGTCGGTGGCGCCGGTTGCCAGCGTGTGCCTGAACCTTGCCGAAGACCATGTTGACTGGCATGGCGGCTTTGACGCCTATGCCGCCGACAAGGCCAAGATTTATGCCAACACCCAAATTGCGTGCGTCTACAACGCCGAGCAAATTGAGACAGAACGCATGGTTGAGGCCGCAGAGGTTCAGGAGGGCTGCCGCGCGGTAGGCTTCACCACCTCCATCCCCGCCATCAGCATGGTGGGTGTGGTGGAGGGCCTTCTGGTGGACAGGGCATTCCTGGCCGAACGCAAGGACTCCGCCACCGAATTGGCCAAAATCAGCGACATCGGAGACCTTGTGCCGCGGCACCTGGTGGCCAACGCCGCCGCCGCTGCCGCCCTGGTGCTGGCCTATGGGCTGACTCCAGCCGACGTGCGCAAGGGCCTGCAGGCCTACCACAACGGCGACCACAGGATCCAGGCCGTGGCATCAGCGGAGGGCGTCCTGTGGGTCAACGACTCCAAGGCCACCAACCCGCATGCCGCTGCTGCCTCACTGTCCGCCTTCAACCCGGTGATCTGGATTGCCGGTGGACTCTCAAAAGGTGTTGACTACAACGAGCTGGTGCGCGAGCACGCGCCCCGGCTCAAGGCAGTTGTCCTCATCGGGGAGGACAGCTCAGCCCTGGCCAACTCGCTGGCACGCCACGCCCCCAACGTCCGCGTGATCGTGGCGGGCGGGGCGCACACTGAAACTGTAGGGAAAGCAGCCAAGGGTGATGCCGTGATGGCACAAGCCGTGGCGGAAGCTGCAGCACTGTCGTCACCGGGGGACACGGTGCTCATGGCGCCAGCGTCCGCCTCGATGGACCAATTCGTCTCATACGCCCACCGGGGCCAGGCGTTCATTGACGCTGTCAAGGAACTGTTGGAATCACGGGCAAGCGCCAAAAAGGAGTCATAGTGGCCAGGACGCCCACACAGCCAGGCAGATCCGCCGTTCGCCCCGCCAAGGGTGAAGCTGTTGTGGAGCCATCGGCTGATGTTTCCCCACCAACGGCCAAGCCGGCACCGGAGCGACACACCGCAGCGGCCAGGACCCGGCCCTTCAAACGATTCAGGGACTACTTCAACGCCCGGGTGGGACGGCCGTCGGCCTCCTACTACTGGATCATTGGAACAACCGTCACCCTGACCATCATTGGGCGCATGACAGTTCTTTCCGCCTCAACTGCTGAAACGATTTCCGAAGGCAAGGACCCCTACGGCCTCTTTATCAAGGAATCCCAATTCGCCTTGGTGGGGCTGGCTCTGATGTTCGTGCTCTCCTGCGTGCCGTCGGCACTGCTCAAGAAACTCTCCTGGTTCTTGATGGGCCTGGCAATTTTGTTGCTGGCCCTGATCTTCACCCCCATGGGTGTGGACATCGCCGGAAACAAGAACTGGCTGGAAATTGGGCCCGTGCAGTTCCAGCCCTCCGAGGCGGCCAAACTTGCCCTGGCCATCTGGATGGGCGCCGTGCTGGCCACGAAGGGCCGCCTGGTCCGCAAGCTGCCGCACGTCCTCTTCCCCGTGGGACTCGGCGCCGGCATTGTCTTGGGCTTGATTCTGGGCGGGAAGGACATGGGCACGGCCATCATTGTGGGCATGATGGTGCTGGCCGGGCTGGCCTTCGCCGGCGTCCAGAAACGGTACCTGGCGCTAGCCTTGGTGCTGGCCGGGATCGCCGCAGCACTACTTTCCCTGCTCAGCGACAACCGCACCAGCCGTTTTTCGGCCTGGCTTGGAGACTGCAGCGAACCTGGCGTCTGCGACCAGTACTTGAACGGCATGTATGCCCTTGCCTCTGGTGGCTGGTTTGGTGTCGGCCTGGGTCAAAGCAGGCAAAAGTGGAACTGGATCCCTGAAGCCCACAATGACTTCATCTTCGCCATCATTGGCGAAGAATTCGGCCTGCTCGGAACCCTGGTGATTGTTGGCCTGTACGGCGTTCTGGCGTTCGCCATCTTCCGTGTCATCAACACCCGCAACGACCCCTTCTCCCGGATTGTGTGTGGCATGGTCCTGACCTGGATCATTGGCCAGGCCGTGGTGAACATTGCCGTGGTGGTTGGCCTGCTGCCAGTCATCGGTGTCCCACTGCCACTGATTTCCTATGGCGGAACAGCACTCATCATGGTGTTGGCGGCCGTGGGCGTAGTCCTTTCCTTTTCCCGAACTGACCCAGAAAGCACCCTGAAGACTTCATGACGCAGAACCACAACTCCCCCCTGTCAGTGGTCCTGGCCGGGGGAGGGTCCGCGGGGCATGTCAGCCCGCTCCTTGCCATCGCCGCAGCCATCCGGGACAGGGTGCCCCAGGCGGCCATAGTTGCCGTGGGCACCGAAACAGGCCTGGAAACAACTCTGGTTCCCGCAGCCGGCTACGAGCTGGCGCTGATTGACCGCATCCCGCTGCCGCGCAAGCCATCACTTGACCTGCTCAAACTGCCGTGGCGCATGCGTGGCGCAGTCCGCAGAGCCAAGACAATTCTCCGTGACGCAAACGCGGATGTCCTGGTGGGTGTGGGCGGCTACGTCTGCACACCCATGTACCTGGCCGCGAAGTCGTTGCGGGTGCCCATTGTGATCCATGAGGCCAACACCAAGGCGGGGATTGCCAACAAACTTGGTGCCCGCTACACCAGCTACGTTGGTACGGCCTTCGCCGCTACCAAGATCCGCCATGCCCACTTGGTGGGGATGCCCATGCGCCACAGCGTGGCAACCTTGAACCGGGCCAAGGCGCAAAGTGCCGCCCGTGAACGGCTCGGCCTGGAGGTGCACATGCCCACGTTGATTGTCACCGGAGGATCCCTGGGCGCCCTGCGCCTGAACAACGCCGTGGCCGGAGCCGTTGAGGCCCTGGCGGCTGCTGGGATTCAAACCCTGCACATCACCGGCAAAGGCAAATCCGTCAAGGACCCCAGCGGGGAGTTGCTGCGCGCCAGCAACTACCGCCAGGTGGAATACGTTGACACCATGGAGAACGTATACGCCGCGGCAAGTGTCTTGTTGTGCCGCTCTGGTGCCGGAACAGTGTCAGAGGTTGCCGCTGTGGGACTTCCTGCCGTGTTTGTGCCGCTGCCCATAGGCAACGGCGAACAGGCCCGCAACGCCGCCGAGCTGGTGGGTGCAGGAGCTGCACTGCTGGTACCGGACGCCGAACTGGACGCCCACTGGATTGAAAAGGAGCTGATTCCCTTGTGTCAAGATGCGCCGCGCCTGGAGAAGATGTCCGCCGCCGCCGCCCATTGGGGCATTCGTGACGCCGCCGAACGCATGGCGGACATGGTCCTGGCTGCAGGGGGGAAGTGAAACTCATGACGGATAAAACCACTGCCGTACGGTACCTGCCGCCAACACTGGCTGAGCTGGGCCGGGTGCACTTCATCGGCATGGGCGGGGCAGGCATGTCCGCCATTGCCCGAATCATGCTGGGTCAGGGAATCGCCGTGAGCGGCTCCGACGCTAGGGCGTCGGCGGGCCTGGCCGAGCTCGGTGCCATGGGAGCCACAGTCCATGTGGGCCAGGCCGCCGGCAACGTTGCGGGCGCCGACACCGTGGTTGTCTCCACCGCCATCCGCGAAGGCAACCCGGAACTCGCAGCCGCCCGGGCCTCGGGGATCCGCGTCCTGCACAGGTCCCAGGCCCTCGCCGCCGCCATGGCCGATGACGTGGTGGTTGCCGTGGCCGGCACGCACGGCAAGACCACCACCACCTCCATGATCACCGTGATGCTCAGGGGTGCAGGGGTGGATGCGTCCTTCGCCGTGGGCGGCACCGTTGCCGGCCTGGGCGTCAACGCAGCCCATGGCAGCGCTGCAGTGTTTGTGGCTGAAGCCGACGAATCCGATGCCTCCTTCCTGAACTACAGGCCGGGCATTGCCGTGGTGACCAACCTTGAGGCCGACCACCTAGACCACTACGGCACAGCCGAGGCAGTCTTTGCGGCCTTTGAGGCGTTCATGGGATTGTTGGACGATGATGGCACCCTGATTGCCTGCGCCGACGACGCCGGATCGGCCGCCTTGGCCGCCCAGGCGGCGGCTGCCGGAAAACGGTGCATCAGCTACGGGTTCTCCCCGGCCGCCGACATCCGCCTGATCCCCGGCACCCATGATGGCCTGCACACCACAGCAACGGTGGTCCTCGCGGATCATCTGGGCAGCGCCGGCCCCCACACACTGCGGCTGCAGGTTCCGGGAGATCACAACCTCAGCAATGCCGTGGCCGCCGTGGCCGTTGCCTGGGCTTTGGGCGTTGAACTGCCTGCCGCGCTGGATGCCCTAGCAACGTATAGCGGTGCCGGCAGGCGTTTTGAAAGCAAGGGGCAGGGCCGCGGGGTGAGGGTCTTTGACGACTACGCCCACCACCCCACCGAAGTGACTGCCGCGCTCAAGGCGGCACGGACAGTGGCCGGCAGCCACAAGGTGCACGTGTTGTTTCAGCCGCACCTGTTTTCCCGGACTGCCGAATTCGCCACGGAGTTTGCCAAGGCCCTTGACCTGGCGGACACGGTGGCCGTCCTGGACATTTTCGCCTCCCGGGAGGATCCCGTTCCCGGTGTCACCAGCGAACTTATCACCGCGGCATTGGCAACACCGTTTGGCTATGCGCCCAACCCCGATGAGGCGGTGGCGCAACTGGCCGACCTGGCGGTGGCCGGTGACATCATCTTGACCGTGGGGGCCGGCGATGTCACCGAATATGGCCCGGCGCTGGTGGCCGCCCTGAATGCAACCCCCGAATCCGCAACCCCCGGCGTTCAGCGCACGGGGCTCGACGGCGTCCGCGGCGATGGCTGAGCCACGCAAACCACGGGTCATCACCACCCGGCCGGAGACTGCACGGGCCAGGCCCGGCATTGCGCCCGCGCCCGTTGACGGGCTTCCGGGCAACCCGGCGGAGCAGTCAACGGCAGTGCGGGCCACCAGCTCCAAGGTTTCCGTTGCCCCGCTGCCGGTGGGCACGCCACAACCGGCGGCAGCGCCGGCCCAGCCCGCAGCGGGTGGAACAGTGGACGCCGGAGCCGCAGCCAAGGCTGCCGGCAATAAGCTGTTGGCGGGCATCGGGCAGCTATTCTCCAAGCCAGCCAAACCCGCCAAACCTGCAAGGCCAGTCAAGTCGGCCATGCCTGTCAAGAGTCCCGCACAGGACGGGTCTGCGGGGGAGAACACCAGGGAACAACCCGCAACAGCGCCACAGGGGCAGGTTTTGGCGTTTCCCATGCCCGGGCACAAGCGCCGCCGCAGGAATCTGCTCCTGACGTCTTTGGGCGTTGCTGCAGTCGTGGCACTGGTCATGGCTGTGGCGTTGTTTTCGCCCGTGTTGGGCGTGAAGACTGTGGTGTTTGATGGCCAAAAGCTTGTGGCGGAGAAAGTTCTCCAGGACGCTGTGGCGCCTCTTTTGGCCAGACCCCTGCCGCAGGTGACCGGTGGCGAGGTGGAAGAACTCCTTGGGCCCATTGTTCAAGTCAAGAGCTCCCGCATTGAAGCCAGGCCGCCGTCAACGCTTGTGGTCCACATTGTGGAGCGGGTGCCCGTGGCCTTGCTGAAAAATGGTGCCGAGTTCATTTTGGTGGACCAGGACGGTGTCCAGCTGGCGGCCACCAAGGATCCCGCCTCGGTGGCCCTGCCGCTAATTGATGGCGGCAAGGCCGCCATTGGCAAGGACACCTTTGCCGCCATGACGGCCGTGTTGGCCAACCTGCCGCAGTCAATTTTGGGCCAGTTGGCCAATGCCTCGGCCAAGTCCCCTGATGCCGTTGAACTTCAGCTTGCAGACGGGCGCAAGGTTGTCTGGGGAAACGCCAGCGACATGGTGCTCAAGGCACAGGTGCTGGAAGCTTTGCTGAATGCCCCTGCGCCCACAGCGGTACCGGGCAAGCCGGCCCCGGTGCCGGCGAAGGTCTTTGATGTCAGTGCCCCGCGTCACCCAGTGACCCGCTGAGGTGTCCCGCGGACCAACAACGCGGTACGTTTTGGGGACTTTTTTCAGTATTCTTTTCGACACGCGGGAGCGGTAATTGCATGCAGCGCGGATGCACCATAGCGTCACTAAGAAGAGATAGTTGACATAACTATAACCTTCAAGTTGAAGGTTAGGCTACGGAAGCTTCAAGTACAATTTGTTGTTTGCTCCCAGGAACCATGCTGGCAGCAACAAAGTGGCTGGGAGCATCGGTGGCCACCAGCGATTTTTAGAACTTCTGGCAACATACGAACAAGGGACACTTAACGTGGCAGCACCCCAGAATTACTTGGCAGTCATCAAGGTCGTCGGCATCGGCGGCGGCGGCGTAAATGCAGTGAACCGCATGATTGACGTGGGCTTGCGCGGCGTTGAGTTCATCGCCATCAACACCGACGCACAGGCCTTGCTGATGAGTGACGCCGACGTCAAGCTTGACGTTGGACGGGAGCTTACGCGCGGTTTGGGTGCCGGCGCCAACCCCGATGTGGGACGCCAGGCGGCCGAAGACCACCAGGAAGAGATTGAAGAGGTGCTCCGCGGCGCGGACATGGTCTTCGTCACTGCCGGTGAAGGCGGTGGCACCGGAACCGGTGGTGCCCCTGTTGTGGCCCGCATTGCCCGCGGACTGGGTGCGCTGACCATTGGTGTGGTCACCCGCCCGTTCACCTTCGAGGGCCGCCGCCGCGCAACCAGCGCCGACAGCGGCATTGAAGCCCTGCGGGACGAGGTGGACACGCTCATCGTTATCCCCAACGACCGCCTCCTGTCCATCAGCGACCGCAACGTCTCCGTGCTGGAAGCCTTCCGCTCAGCCGATCAGGTACTGCTCTCAGGTGTTCAGGGCATCACCGACCTCATCACGACCCCCGGCTTGATCAACCTTGACTTTGCTGACGTCAAGTCCGTGATGCAGGGTGCGGGCTCGGCCTTGATGGGCATCGGCTCGGCCCGGGGCGAAGACCGCGCCGTCAAGGCGGCCGAACTGGCCATTGCCTCCCCGTTGCTGGAAGCGTCCATCGACGGCGCACACGGCGTTCTGCTGTCCATCCAGGGTGGCTCCGATCTGGGTCTGTTCGAGATCAACGAGGCCGCCCGCCTGGTCCAGGAAGTGGCCCACCCCGAGGCCAATATCATCTTCGGTGCCGTCATTGACGACGCCCTGGGTGATGAAGTGCGCGTGACAGTCATTGCCGCAGGTTTTGACGCTCCGGACAAGCCCAGCGAAGCCCAGGAGCCGGCTGCCCAGCTCGCTCCGCCGGTACCTGCCGCGGTCCCCAGCAGTGCAACAGTCACCAACCTCAACCAGTGGGGCCAGCAGTCGGGTTCCCATGTACCGGCCGATGGTGGTTTCGACGTTGAGCTGCCCGCCATTGTGGAGCCGGACCTCACAGGTCACCGCGCCGATGACCTGGATGTCCCGGACTTCCTCAAGTAAACAGCACGTGCGCCTGTTGATGCTCATCACAGGCACCCTTGAACGGTCAGGTTGACGGTATGTGGTTTTCTGAACAAGTTCGCCCCGGAGTATGGGTGGGCTTCACGGACATCACCACTGGCAACCTGGCCTTTCATGTTGGGGATGACCGTGTGGAGGTGGCGCGGCGCCGCGCCGCTCTGGACAGCGAAGTGGCTGCCCTGGGCGGCTCCGCGGTGAGCCTGCCGTTGGCTTATATGAACCAGGTCCACGGGGCTGACGTTGCCCATCCTGCCCGCCACGATCAGCACAATGCCGCAGACTTTGTTCCTACAGCAGACGCCATGGTGTCGCAGGAGCGGGCCTTGGCCGTCATGGTGGCCGACTGCGTCCCCGTCGTGTTGGTGGGCGAAAGCCCCGGCTCGGCGCCCGTCTTGGCGGTGGCGCATGCCGGCCGGCCCGGTGTGGAAGGCGGTGTCCTGGCCGCCGTCGTTGCACAAATGCGTGCCGCCGGGGCCGAGGAAATCGAGGCCTGGCTTGGGCCCAGCATTTGCGGGCAGTGCTACGAGGTGCCTGATTCCATGCGGGCGGCAGTTGCTGCCGTGGTGCCCGAGGCCCATGCCACCACGTCATGGGACACGCCTGCCCTTGACCTGCCTGCTGCCGTGCTGGCTCAGCTGGCCGCGGCTGCCGTCGTGGCTCACCCATCCGGCGTGTGCACCCTCGAAGACCCGAGGTTCTTCTCCCACCGCCGTGCCGTCCGGGACGGGGAAGTGGAGGGCCGCTTCATTGGTTTTGTCACCACAGACGCCGCCGCGCCTATCCAAACAGTACAAAGGAATTCACGGCATGACCTCGCCTGACCCGCGCACCGAGCAGCTTTCCGAACGCCTTGGCATAGTGCGGCAGCGCATAGCGGCAGCCGCAGCAACACACAACGTGGCCAGCCCCACGCTAATTGTTGTGACCAAGTTTCATCCGGCAGCAGATGTGCTGCGCCTGCGCCAGCTGGGCGTTTGCGACGTGGGCGAGAACCGTGACCAGGAGGCCGGCGCGAAGGCTGCGCAGGTGGCGGATCCGTCGCTGCGCTGGCACTTCATTGGACAACTCCAAAAGAACAAGGCCAAGTCCGTGGCCGCCTACGCCCATTCAGTCCAGTCGGTCGACAGGGCATCGCTGGTGGGTGCCCTGGGCAACGCCATGGCCCAGCGCCAGGACGCCACCGGGAGAGACCCCCTGGAGTGTTTCCTGCAGCTTGACCTCAGCTCGGCGTACCCGGCCCTGGCACCCGCCGATGGAAGCGCAAACGGCGGCAGGGGAGGGCTTGCGCCGTCGAACATGGCAGCGCTGGCGGAGCTACTAGCCGGCACACCAGGCCTGCGCTTGGCCGGTTTGATGGCTGTGGCGCCCCTGGGCGTGGCTCCCGAACCGGCCTTTGAGCTGCTGGCCCGGCTTTCCGCAGCACTCGTGGCGCAGCATCCGTCCGCCACGGGAATTTCCGCCGGCATGAGCCAGGATCTTGAGGCGGCCATGGCTGCGGGGGCAACACACCTGCGTGTCGGTTCCGATATACTCGGCCCGCGTCCAGTGGTGCTGTAGCGTTTTGAGTGTTGAAAACAACTGATTTTCGGGGGCAGTCTTCCTGCGATGCCCGTGAGTTGCGGCATTCAAGTGTTTTAGTGTTTTCCAGACAAATGAGGAGCTACCATGGCTGGCGCTATGCGCAAGACAATGATCTTTCTTGGGCTCGCCGACGGTGACGAGCACTATGACGCTGAGCGTGCACCGTCTCTTCCCAAAGACGAAGAGTATGCCGAGGCATATGAGCGCGAACCCGCACCGGCCCCGGCTCCTGTCACAGAAACGCCGGCACCCAAGGCTGGCGACGAAGAATACCGGGCTCCGGTGACCCCCATCAAACGTGCCGCATCAAACCGGGAAGAGGCTGTCAGCTTGCGTCAGATCACCACCGTTCATCCTCGCTCCTACAATGATGCAAAAATCATTGGCGAGAGCTTCCGAGATGGCATTCCCGTCATCATGAACGTGACAGACATGGGTGAGGCCGACGCCAAGCGCCTGGTTGACTTCTCCGCCGGCTTGGTGTTCGGCCTGCGAGGGTCCATTGAACGCGTCACCAACAAGGTGTTCCTTCTCTCACCGTCCTACATCGAAGTGCTCGGGGACGACAAGAAGCTCTCCGACACCCAGGCAAGCTTTTTCAACCAGAGCTAAACCACTGCGCCAACAACTTTTTTCTCGGCCCGGGCACCAAGTGCCCGGGCCGAGCGTTGTCCACAGTGCAGGATAAAAATAGTCTCGGCCCCAAATTGACCGCTCCGGCGGCCATGGGCCGGACTGGTTTATTCTTAGAGTCAAGGCTCCGGTTTTTCTCAACCTAGGGAATGTGTGCACACCCGTGTCAATTGTTTTCGTTCTTCTGTACCTGTTGCTGCTGCTGTACTTTCTTACACTTTTGTTACGCATGGTGTTTGATTGGATACAGGTGTTTGCCCGTGATTGGCGGCCTAAGGGGGCGGCCCTGGTGGGTGCCTCGGTTGTCTACCGCTTGACCGACCCGCCGCTGCGCAAGCTCCGCGCACTGATCCCGCCACTGCGGATCGGCTCCATGGCGCTGGATATTGGCTTCATACTATTGCTCGTCGGTGTGGGCATAGGGATGAGTGTCACAAAAAGTTTTGTGAATTAGCGCCGCGTCGTTCGTTTTCAGGCACGAAAAGTTATATTGTAAAAAGCGATAGACCCCCAGTACAGATCGCTAGATTTGTATTCGGTACCGTAGTCGGTAAGGTTTCGGCCGGTTCCGGACTCACTAAGACCAATGAGGTGACTAGATGGCGCTTACGCCAGAAGACGTTGTCAACAAACGGTTCCAGCCGACCAAGTTCCGTGAAGGCTATGACCAGGACGAAGTCGACGATTTTCTTGACGAAATCGTCGTAGAGCTTCGCCGATTGCATCAAGAGAACGACGAACTGCGCAAGCAGCTCGCAGACGGCTCATCAAACACTGCAGCAGCTCCTGCGCAGGCAGCGCCGCTGCTGGCCAAGGCTCCTGAAGCAGTGGTTGAGGCAGCCCCTGTTGAGCCCGCTGCCAAGGAAAAGGCTGTTGAGCCGGCCCCGGTTGTTGAGGAAGTTGTAGTAGCTGCGCCAGCGCCGGCCGCCACCGCATCCTCTGCCGAGGCTGCCTCGGGCGTTATTGCCCTGGCCCAGCGTCTCCACGACGAATACGTCAACGCAGGCCTGGAGCAGCGCGACAAGATCATTGCAGAAGCACAGATCGAGGCCAGCACGCTGGTCAACGATGCCCAGGAGAAGAGCCGCAAGACGCTCGGTGCCCTGGAGCAGCAGCGTTCAGTGCTCGAACGCAAGGTCGAGCAGCTGCGCGGCTTCGAACGCGACTACCGCTCACGCCTGAAGACCTACATTGAAGGTCAGCTTCGTGACTTGGACGCCCGCGGTTCCGTGGCAGCACCGGATTTCTCTGAGAGCAACGCCGATTCTTAAAGCACACAGCTAGAAGCCGGTGGTTCAAGGTAACTTGAACCACCGGCTTTTAGTTCGTTAAAGCCCCCCCATGGCCGCCGGGCCGGGCCCGCCGCCAGGCAACCTATGATTGAATCAATCCTTTTGTCCAAGAACAAATGAAAGCGTCATGAGCGAGAATTCTCTGTCTGGCCAGGTGGCCGCCCCCAAACCCTTCCGCAGATCTGCATGGTTGTTGTGGCTGGGCGTTGCCGCCTTCGCCTATGTTTGCGACCAGCTGACCAAGTGGTGGGTCACCTCCACCATGGTGGAAGGCCAAACCACTCCCGTCATTGACGGCGTGCTGCAGTGGTACTTCATCCGGAACTCGGGGGCCGCCTTCTCCATCGGCGAGAACTTCACGTGGTTCTTCACGCTGATCATGGCAGCTGTTTCCGTGGCAATCATCGTGCTTTCCCGACGCATTTCCTCCCTGTGGTGGGCCATCGGCCTTGGCCTGGTCCTGGGTGGCGCCCTAGGCAACCTGACAGACAGGCTGTTCCGCCCGCCGTCGTTCGGCATGGGACACGTGGTTGACTTCATCTCCTTCCCCAATTTCGCCATCTTCAACATGGCCGACATGGGCGTGGTGGGCGGCGTGATCGTCATCTGCATCCTGACCCTATTGGGCATTGGCCTGGATGGCTCCCGCAACACTGCCGAGCAGGAAACGGCCACGCCGGACACTGAGGTACAGGCAACCGCACAGACAACTGATGATGAAGGCAACGGTGCCAAGAATGACTGAAACGTTTAGCGTCCCCGAGGAAGTTGCCGGAAGCCGGGCCGACGCCGGACTGGCGGCCCTGCTGGGCATCTCCCGTTCCGCCGCAGCCCTGCTGTGCGTCGAGGGCAATGTACTCCAAAATGGTGCCGTGTTGGGCAAGAGCGAGAAGTTCAAGGCCGGCGCCAGCATTCAGGTGACCATCCCCGAGCGCCGCGACCCGCTCGAAATAGTGGTGGAGCCCGTTGAGGGCCTGAACATTTTGCTTGACGACGATGACTTTGTTGTGGTGGACAAGCCGGTGGGTGTGGCAGCGCACCCGTCCCCGGGCTGGGTTGGTCCCACAGTGGTGGGCGGGCTCGCCGCAGCCGGGTTCCGCATCTCCACCTCCGGCGCGCCGGAACGGGTGGGCATTGTGCACCGCCTGGATGTTGGCACCTCCGGGGCCATGGTGGTCGCCAAGACCGAGCACGCCTACACAATACTCAAGCAGGCGTTCCGGGAGCGCACGGTAGAGAAGGTGTACCACGCAGTGGTCCAGGGCCTGCCCGACCCCCTCCGCGGCACCATTGATGCGCCCATTGGTCGGCACCCGGGCTTCGACTGGCGCTTTGCCGTGATCGAGGACGGCCGCCCCTCCATCACCCACTACGAGGTGCTGGAAGCGTTCGGCAAGGCATCCCTGGTGGAGGTGCACCTGGAAACTGGCCGGACCCACCAGATCCGCGTCCACTTCTCCGCCCTGCGCCACCCCTGCGCCGGTGACCTCACCTACGGTGCTGACCCCACCCTGGCCGCGGAACTGGGCCTGACCCGCCAGTGGCTGCACGCCCACAAGCTGGGCTTCGCTCATCCCACGTCCGGGGAGCCGGTCATGGTGACCAGCCCGTACCCCCAGGACCTGAACTATGCCCTTGACCACTTGCGCGGCGAACACTAGACGATATGAGGTGAGGGCCGGGGCCTTCTGTTTCACAGCTTCCGTGGGTTGCCAGTGAACAACCTCCTTGGCATTTCGGCCTTTGGAGCGTTGCATTGGTAGTGCC